>JBDTQZ010000109.1:0-6251 GCA_039931935.1 Burkholderiaceae bacterium
GGGTGGTCATGTCATGCAGCCGCAGCGCCGTAAGCAAGCAGAAGACCGCGTTCGGCGCGCGACGCGCCACGGTCACCAGCGCCATGTGTTCAGAAGGTTGATAAGTCGGCAGCGCATAGAGACCTCGTGCTACTTGCTGCAACTCGCCGGCGGCCACCATGCGTGAGAGTTGCATGCGTGAGAGGCCGTGATGCTCGAGCTCATGCGAGCGCAGTGGGCCGTGCTGGCGGAATAGTTCACGGAGCCGGGCAGAAGTCGGGCGCATGGGTGTATGTTACATAATGTCGGTACTTGTTGATAAGTACCTACGAAACGTAACGCGATCTAGCTGCGTCATTACACTCGTGGCCGATGACTTTCGACATCGCGCTGCTCCTCGCACAAGACGGTATTACCAACGGTGCGATCTATGCGCTGCTTGCACTCGCGCTGGTGCTGGCCTTCTCGGTGACACGGGTAATCTTCATTCCGCAGGGCGAGTTCGTGGCGTACGGCGCATTGACGCTCGTTGCGTTGCAGGCCGGTCGAGTACCCGGCACGGCGATCCTGCTGGTGATTGCCGGCGGACTGGTCGCATGCGCAGAGCTGATCACGGCGGCGCGAACGCGGCGCTGGCAACGCATACCGACGATGCTCGCGTGGAACGTCGTATATCCGCTGGCGCTGCTTGGGCTACTGAAGCTTGTGACTCTGCAGGGCTGGCCAATGGCTGCGCAGGTTGCCATCGCGCTCGCCATCATCGTGCCGATGGGGCCGATGGTGTACCGGCTTGCGTTTCAGCCTCTGGCCGAAGCATCGGTGCTGATGTTGTTGATCGTCTCAGTCGCGGTGCACGTCGTGATGGTCGGGCTCGGCTTGCTGCTATTCGGCGCAGAAGGCTCGCGCACGCCTGCATTTTCGGACGGCACCGTCACACTCGGAACGCTGACAGCGAGCGCGCAGTCGCTGTGGGTGATCGGCTGTTCGCTGGTGTTGATCGTCGCGTTCAGCGTGCTGTTCGACCGCACCGTGTACGGCAAGGCACTGCGCGCAACCGCGATCAATCGCCTAGGTGCGCGGTTGATGGGCATTCCGGCCGAGTTCGCCGGCAAGCTGTCGTTCTTTTTATGCGCGCTGATCGGTGCGGTGTCGGGCATCCTGATCGCGCCGATCACGACGATCTATTACGACACCGGCTTTCTGATCGGACTCAAGGGATTTGTCGCTGCAATTATTGGCGGCCTGGCGAGTTATCCGATCGCCGCGCTGGTCGGATTGATCGAATCGTTTTCGTCGTTCTGGGCTAGCGGGTACAAGGAAGTGATCGTATTCACGCTGATCATTCCGGTGCTGCTATGGCGCTCGCTGCGCACGCATCACGTAGAAGACGATGAGTGAAATGAGCGAATGAAGCTGCAAGCGAAATCGGTCTGGCTCGTTGCGGCGCTGGTGCTCGGGCTGCTGGTCGCTCCGCTGCTGTTGTCGGAGTTTTCGATCACGCTGCTTAATTACATCGGGCTGGCTTCGCTCGTTGTCCTTGGGCTGGTGCTGTTGACGGGCGTCAGCGGGCTGACTTCATTCGGGCAAGCAGCGTTCGTGGGCTTGGGCGCATACACGACGGCTGTGCTGACCACATCGACTGAGCTGCCGGGCGCGCTGGCGTGGCTTGCAACGTCGCCATGGCTGACGCTGATGGCGGGGCTGTTGCTGACGCTTGTAGTTGCGGCAGCGCTGGGCCTGATCACGTTGCGCTTGTCCGGGCACTACCTGCCGCTCGGCACCATCGCATGGGGAATCAGTCTGTATTTTCTTTTCGGAACGTCGGAAATGCTCGGCGGATATACCGGGCGCGGCGGTTTGCCCGCGATCTCTATTTTTGGCAAATCGCTCGAGTCGGGCCATGAGATTTTCTACTTGATATGGGCATTCGTGCTCGTCGCGTTGCTGACCACTCGCAACCTGCTCGACTCACGCGAAGGACGCGCGATTCGCGCGCTGAAGGGCGGTCGCGTGATGGCCGAATCGATGGGCGTCAACACGTGGGCATCACGCATGATCGTGTTCGTGCTCGCTGCGATGATGGCGTGTGCGTCGGGCTGGCTGTACGCGCACATGCAGCGCTTCGTGAACCCGACGCCGTTTTCTCTGCACGCGGGCATCGAATATCTGTTCATGACGGTCATCGGCGGCGCCAGCTTCGTGTGGGGCGCGGTGCTCGGATCGTCGGTAATCACCGTTTCCAATCAGTGGCTGCGCGACTGGCTGCCGCAGATCGTCGGCCAGGCCGGCAACTACGAGACGATCGTGTTCGGCATTCTGATGATCGTGATCCTGCAGCGTGCGCCGGAGGGTCTGTGGCCCGCGATCACGAAGCGGCTCGCAATACGCGAGACGCGCCGGCCGTTGGGTTCGCATCACACCTTGCCTCGCGCGCAGCCCGCGCCACGCAGCGAACTGCTGCTCGATGTGCAAGCCATCACCAAGCGCTTCGGCGGCCTGGTCGCTGTGGATCAGTTGAGCCTCAACGTGCGCGCCGGCGAGATCGTCGCGCTGATCGGGCCGAACGGCGCCGGCAAGAGCACCGCATTCAACGTGATCTCCGGAGTGCTCGATGCGAGCGGCGGCTCGGTGCAGTTTGCCGGCCACTCGATCACCGGCGCGACATCGCGCGACATCGCCAGAATGGGACTGAGCCGCACGTTTCAGCACGTGCGGCTGCTGCCGCAGATGAGCGTGCTCGACAACGTTGCGATCGGCGCGCACCGCCGCGCGTATCCGGGTCTGCTGGCCGGCGTCGCCGCCGGCGCGCGGCGGCTCGATCGCCGCAGCGAAGCGATGCTGCTCGCCGAAGCGGCGGCGCAGCTCGAGCGCGTCGGCCTCGCCTCGCATGCGAACGATGACGCAGGTTCGCTGCCGCTCGGCCAACAGCGCACGCTCGAAATCGCGCGCGCGCTCGCATCGGATCCGAAGCTCGTGTTGCTCGACGAACCCGCGGCAGGCCTGCGCTACATGGAGAAGCGCTCGCTCGGCGAGCTGCTGCGCAAGCTGCGCGACGACGCGCTCGGCGTGCTGCTGGTCGAGCACGACATGGACTTCGTGATGGGCCTTGCCGACCGCGTGGTCGTGATGGACTTCGGCCAGAAGATCGCCGAAGGCACGCCGGCCGAAGTCCAGCGCGATGCCCGCGTGATCGAAGCGTATCTGGGCGGCGTCGACGAAAAGGATGCGGCATGAGCACTGCCGCCCCATTGCTCGAGGTGCGCGACATGTCGGTCGCCTACGGCAAGGTCGCCGCGGTCGTCAACGCGCGGTTAGAAGTGAAGCAAGGTCAGATCGTCACCGTGATCGGGCCGAACGGCGCCGGCAAGACCACGCTGCTCGCCGCGATCATCGGCGCGCTGCCCGCTAACGGGAGTGCATGCGGCGCGATTCAGTTTGCCGGTGAAGCGACCGACGCCGCCGAAACGTCGATCGAGCGCATGGTCGCGCGCGGCATGACGCTGGTGCCTGAGCGCCGCGAATTGTTCGGCGAGATGAGCGTCGCCGACAACCTGCTGCTCGGCGCGTTCCAGCGCTACCGCTCCGGCCAGCGCGACCACGCGCAGACGATGGCAGAAGTCTTCACGCTGTTTCCGCGCCTGCGCGATCGGCGCACGCAGCTCGCCGGCACGCTGTCCGGTGGCGAACGTCAGATGCTCGCCGTCGGCCGCGCGCTGATGGCCAAGCCGAAGCTGCTGATGCTCGACGAACCCTCGCTCGGCCTCGCGCCGCTGATCGTGCGCGAGATTTTCCACATCATCGTCGAGCTGAAACGGCGGGGAGTGTCGATACTGCTGGTCGAACAGAACGCGCGCGCGGCGTTGCAGACAGCGGATTACGCGTACGTGCTGGAAACTGGAGAAATCACGCTCGGAGGCCCGGCGCGCGATCTAGCCAACGACTCGCGTGTTGTCGAAAGCTATCTAGGGCTTGGCGGTCGCATTTCTGCCTAGTCGGCGCGTCAGATCAGTTCGACCGAATAGCGGAAGCCGGCTGGATGACTTCCAATCAGTATTCACTCCACAGACAATGGAACCTGATTAGGAGTGATGAGATGGACTTTTTCGACTGGCTCGCTGTGCTGTTCTCGTTTGCGACGGCTCTGTATCTGATGTTTGATGGAGGTGGCGAGTCCAATAAAGACGTACCACCGCTGATACCGGGCCTGAGCGACGACGAGGCCCGTTGGGGATAGCGGCAGCTTCAGCCGCCGACTTCCGATCGCTGTTCGTGAGAGGGCAAGTCAGCCTCTACACGAGAAATCAGGTCGCCCAAGTAATCGCGATCGCGCCCACTACTCGCCAACATCTTCCACTTGGTTCAAGTAAGCGCCGTAACCCTCCGCAACCATGTCGTCGCGATGGATAAACCGTAGCGAGGCAGAGTTGATGCAATAGCGCAAGCCGCCTCGGTCTGCCGGGCCGTCGTCAAATACATGGCCCAGGTGGCTGTCGCCGTGCGTCGAGCGCACTTCCGTTCGAACCATTCCCTGCGAGTTGTCGTGAAGCTCGTTGATGTTGATCGGTTCAATCGGCTTAGTGAAGCTCGGCCAACCGCATCCCGATTCAAACTTGTCGGAAGATGCGAACAGCGGTTCGCCCGACACAATGTCGACATAGATGCCTGGCTCCTTGTTATCCAAATACTCGCCGGTTCCCGGCGACTCAGTGCCGCTTTGCTGCGTGACGCGATACTGCTCCGGCGTCAGCTTTCGGATCGCTTCATCGTCGCGTTTGAACTCGCGCATTTCGTTCATTGCCAGAACTCCGTTGGTCGACACGATCGCAGTTTAGTTCTGCCCGGTGTTCAATGTTGACGATGCCTTCGCTTACGGCGTTCAACACTGGATGCGCCCTGACGCCGCGTCGGGGGCGCAAAGACTTGGAGTAGAGTTGCTGCGTCCTACGATGGCAGTGGAGGAGAGCCTGATGAGATGCGACTGCGCCTGGACCCTTGGATTGTGCGTTCTTTGCTTTGCGCCTTCGGCGGGAGCGCAAATTGTGAAGTGCATCGACGCGGAAAAGAACGTGACCTATTCCGATGTACCTTGTCTGCGTACGGAAAAGACGGCTTTCGTCGACACCCGAGCCAGTACGAGTGTCCTGGACTACAGTTCCATCAGAGCACAGAAGGGCCGCCTTTTAGCGCCCGTGGCGGCAGCGCCGGTCTATTCCGCGTCGCCCGCCCCGCCGCCACCTGCACCGGCGTCATTTGTAGTAGATCGGACGGTAAAGCCCGCGGTACAGCGCGGGACCAGCTACTAGCGCTGACTCCAAGCCGTCGCTAGCGCGACAGTCACGATTCGAGCGAGCAATGCCGATCCGGTACGGGCAGAACGCAGTGGCCGCGACCGGCCATGTCTGGGCGAACGAATCGGCCACTTGAGCCGCCATCGCAAGCGGCATTGGGACGCAAGGGTCAGAGTTCGCTGGAGCCTTGTTGACTGGCCATGTGCTCTTTCATTTCCAGGCTGAACGGCCATGATTGTCACGTTCGACCTCTTCAGCGCCATGACCAACAGCCTTGCCGGGGGATCCCGGACGTTTGCCAAGCTCGCAGAGAGGCGCGGATGGCAGTACACGGGGCAGGCGCTGTACAGCCGTTGGGATGCACACAACAAGGCCGGACAGCGCACCGCCAAGGCACCCACTACCTTCCACGATCTGTCCTTGCAAGCCCTCAGTCAGACGTATGCTGACCTCGGACTCGATGTCTGCTTGGCCAAGGTCGACATGGTCACCCTGGAGGAGTCGGTCAGCGAGTGGCCCTTATGGCCCGATATTGCTGACGCTGTTCGTAAAATCGCCGAGCACGCTCGCGTCGACCTTCTTTCTAACGTTGACGACGTCTTGGCCCGAAGGACAAGTGCGTTTCGCCTCATTGATCCCGAGTTGGCGCTAACCTCGCAACGGCTCGGCGCCTTCAAGCCCAGTCGGCGGTTGCGGCCATTGCACCGGACAGGCTGGTACACATAGCGGCATCCGCCCGCGACGTGCGCGGCGCACTCGAGGCGGGCATCACCACCGTGCGACTCGCACGACCGGGACATGTACTCGATGCGAACGGCCCGCCGCCTCCCCTTGAAGTCGAAGACGCCGCGGACCTAGTGAAGCTGCTGTTCCGGGGTGTGACGGATCCGAGCTGATCGCCGGCGAGCCGATGCGAAAGACACGGCTTCGGCGAGCACCGCAAGAGACCCGAGTTCGGCCAGAAGTTCGGCCAGAAGCATCGGT
>JBDTQZ010000110.1:0-6245 GCA_039931935.1 Burkholderiaceae bacterium
CCGATCGCGATCGCGATGCCGCCGAGCGACATGATGTTGGCATTGACGCCCTGGTGATACATCACGATGAACGCCGCCAGGATTCCGAGCGGCAGCGAGACGATCGCGACGAACGCTGAGCGAAGGTGAAACAGAAAGATGAAGCACACCACGGCGACGACCAGAAATTCCTCGATCAGCTTGACCGTCAGGTTGTCGACCGCGCGCTCGATCAGGCCCGAGCGGTCATACACCGGAACGATTTCGACTCCCTGCGGCAGGCTGGCCTGCAGCGATTGCAGCTTCTCCTTCACTGCGGCGATCGTCTGCAACGCGTTCTTGCCCGAACGCATCACGATCACGCCGCCGGTGGCTTCGCCTTCGCCGTCGAGCTCGCCGATGCCGCGCCGCAGCTCGGGCCCGATCTGAATCCGCGCGACATCGCCGAGCCGCACCGGAATGCCGGCCGCGCTGGTGGACAGCGGCACCTGTCTGAAGTCTTCCAGCGATTGCAGATAACCCGATGCGCGCACCATGTACTCGGCCTCGCCGAGCTCGAGCACCGATCCGCCCGCTTCCTGATTGGCTTTGCCGATCGCATTGACCACCTGCGTGTGCGCGATGCCGTAGGCGGCGAGCTTGTCGGGATCGAGCACGATCTGATACTGACGCACCAGCCCGCCCACCGACGCGACTTCGGCCACGTCGGGCACGGTCTTCAGCTCGTAGCGCAGGAACCAGTCCTGCAATGCGCGCAGCTGCGATACGTCCTGCTGTCCGCTGCGATCGACCAGCGAATATTGGTAGACCCAGCCAACACCGGTGGCGTCCGGTCCGAGCGCAGCCTTTGCGTTGGCAGGCAGTCGCGCCTGCACCTGGTTCAGATACTCCAGCACGCGCGAGCGCGCCCAGTACAGATCGGTGCCGTCCTCGAACAAAATGTAGACGAACGAATCGCCGAAAAAAGAATAACCGCGCACCGTCTTCGCGCCCGGCACCGACAGCATCGTCGTCGTCAGCGGATACGTGACCTGGTTCTCGACGATGCGCGGCGCCTGGCCCGGAAACGTGGTGCGGATGATCACCTGCACATCCGACAGATCGGGCAACGCATCGAGCGGCGTCCGGATCACCGAGATCACGCCCCACGCGGTCACCATCACGGTGGCGAGCAGCACCAGAAAGCGATTGGCGATCGACCAGCGGATCAAACCGGCGATCATTGCTTGCGCTCCGCGGCGAGCTTCTCGATGCTGTCGAGCACGAAGTCGTCGCCGCTGCGATAGAAACGAAAACGAACACGATCGCCTGCCTTGATCGACTTGACCTGCCCGGTTTTGCCGAGGTCACCGAGCTTGAAATCCATCGTCATATCGGGCCATTTCAGCGAGGCAATCGGGCCATGCGACAGCAGGATCACGTTGCCGTCGACACGCTCGACCGTTGCCTCCCCGGTATGGCGCGCCGCCGGGTCGGCCGCTTTGGGCTCAACATTGAGCCGCGCCTCGATTCCTTTCAGGCTCGCTTCGGAATCGATCAGGAACTGCGACGACACGACCACGCGCTGGCCGGCCTGCAGCCCGCGCTTGATTTCGGTCTGGCCGCCACTCTCGATACCGGGCTGCACATCGACCGGTCGAAATGCGCCGTTGTCTTCAGCCAGCATCACGACCGTGCGCGTGCCGGTTTGAATCACCGCCTCCGTCGGAATCAGCAGCGATTTTTCGGCGCGCGTATCCATGAACTGCATCGTCACAAACATGCCCGGCACCAGTTGAGCGTTCGGATTGGCCAGCTCGACGCGCGCCTTCAGCGTGCGGGTGGCGGCGTTGACCTCGGGCACGATCGCCTGCACCGTGCCGTTGAACGTCGTGCCCGGCACCGCCGGGCTGCGTGCCTGCACTTTTGCGCCCGGCTGCAGCAGCGCGGATTCGCTCTCCGGCACTTCGGCCTGCGCCCATACCGTCGATAGTCCGCTGATGCGCGCCAGCGTCGCGCCCGCCATCACTGTCATCCCTTCGCGCACCATCAGCTCGGCCAGAATGCCGCCGATCGGCGCGGTCAGCGTAATGCGCGGCTGCGTGCGCCCGGTGTTCTCGACCAACCGGATCTGCGCTTCACTCATGCCCGCCTGCCGCATGCGCTGGCGCGCGCCGTCGACCAGCGGCGCCAGATCGGTGCCCTGCATGCGCCGCACCGACAGAAACTCCTCCTGCGCGGCAATCCAGTCGGGCACGTAGAGGTCGACCAGCGGCTGGCCTTTGCCGATGCGATCGAGCGTGGCGCGCACATGCAGCCGCTCAACGAAGCCGGTCGCGCGCGCCTGCACGACCGCCTGATCGCGCTCGTTGTAGGCGATGTTGCCGACGGCGGCGACCTGCGGCGACAGCATGCCTTCGGTCACAAGCGCAGTGCGCACGCCGAGGTTCTGCTGAATGCGCGAGCTGACGGTGACCTTGCTCTGATCGGCGTCGCTGTCGGCATACACCGGCACCAGCATCATGTTCATGAAGGGCGACTTCGCGGGCTTGTCGAACTTGTTCCCCGGCACCATCGGGTCGTGGTAGTAAAGGATCTTCTTGCCGGTAGCAGGATCGATATCGCCGGCCTTGATACCGGCCGCAATGTGTTTTCTCGTCGCTGCTTCGCCTTGCGCAATGCTTTGCGGACCGGTGTCCGGCGCGGCGCCATCGACCGCGCCAGCGCTGGCCGGCGCTTCGGCCATACCCATGCCGCGCTGCATGCCGAACATGTAGGCGCCATAGCCGGCTGCGCCGAGCACCGCGACCGCGATCAGGCTCAGTACGAGCGACTTGCGCTTCATTTGAGTTCTCCGATGGTCACGCTGCCCGGGGCGGGCGCAGGAATCAAGTACTCGAGTTGCGCCCATCGGCCCGCGGCTTCCATCTCAAGTCGAACGCGTTCCAGGCGCATGTCGATTTCCATGCGGCGCGCTTCGAGCACCGCGCTCAAGGAGCCGCTATTGCCTCGATATGCGGCGAGCGCAGCGCGCGTGCGCTCGGCAGCCAGCGGGATCAACGAGTTGTCATAGCGCTGCAGTCGCTCGCGACTGTTTTGCCATTGCTGCTGCCAGGTGCGGGCATCGGCAACCAGCTCGCGCGTGACTTCCTCGCGCTGCGCCTGCAACTGATCGGCCAACGCCAATTTGGCGGCCAGTTCCCGATCCTGCCGGTTCTTTCGATCGAGCTGCCACGGGATCGAGAAGTTGATCGAGATCATGTTCGAATAGGTCGGACCGCGCTGGCTGTACATCAGCTCCGCGCTCCAGTCCGACTTCTTGTTGGCCTGCGCGATGTCGGCCTCCGCACGCGCGACCTGTTCCTGCTTCGCGATCATTTCGAGTTGCGGGTGCTGCGCGATCTGTGCTTCGAGCGCGTCCGCTTCGATGCGAATCACCTGCATGTTGGGCAATGATCCCAACGGCCGGCTGGCTGCCGTGCCAATCCAGCGCGCCAGCCGGGTCTGCGCAACAGCCACCTGGCGATCCGCCTGCGCGATGCGGTCCTCGATCTGCGCCACGGCAGAGCGCGCCGAGAACACGTCGGCCTGTGGGCCGCGACCGGCTCGATACGCCGCATCGGCGGCGTCGATCTGCAGCCGGGTCTCGTCGCGCTGCATGGTGAGCACGTCGCGCATGCGCTGCTGGTAGTAAGCATCGAGCCACGCCAGCGCCGTGTCGCGCTGCAGATTGGCGAGCGCCTGCGTGCGGCCGGCCTGCGCGACTTCGGCCTCGCGCTCGAAGCGCGCTGCGCGCGCCCTGCGCTTGTCCTCGCGCGTGAATTGCTGCATTACGCCGACCGAACGCATCGTCATGAAGTCGCGCGTCAGGCTGAAGCGGTCCGGGCCGTTGATCGGCAGGTTGTTGATGCCCGCGGTCAACGTCGGATCAGGCAACTGCGCAGCAGCCACCGCCGTCTCGCGCGCTGACGCGGCCGCATAGTCTTGCGCGATCAGCTGGCGTGACCGGTCTTGCGCGAGGCGCAGCGCCTGATCGAGCGTTACCGGCTGCGAGTGAGCAACCGATGCCGCAAAAGTCAAGCACATGCCGCACAGATAACTGGCGCGTCGAGCGCCAAACGCGGCCGTGATGAAAGCAATGAACATGAGGTCTCCGGACAACGAACAAAGCGGCTCTGGTCGAACCGCACGCGACAGGCAGGCAAACGCGGGCGGCCCGAGAGACGCGCTGAAACGACCCTTCAGGTAGTCAGCGCAAATTCGTCCGGCAGATCAAATTCGGAGGCAGCAGTGCAGGATGGTGTGAGGAGGAGAGGGCGCAATCAGCGATTCACGCGATTCGGCCGCCGGCATCATCGGCGCGGTCAATGCAAGGGAGAAAGGCAGTGCGTAGAGCGCGACCAGCGCCACGGCGGGCACCGCTGGCAGGCGTGGCTGATCGCCCTTTTGACCAGACTGACAATGTTCGCCGCACAGGTTCGGCGCCGCCGAGTCCAGTTCGCCCGCCATCGTCGCACAGTCGATTGCCGTTCCTGCGCCCGGCCCTTGCCACGCCGCCGGCGGACAGACATGAGCCGCTACGCTCATTTGCGCGAACAGCAGCGCAAAGAGCGCGATCAGCATGATCCGCACACGGAGAAAACGATTGATTCGCACAGGTCGTATCGCTTGGACTGGTTCGACCGATCCTACAAGAATTCGGTTCCATCGCAAGCGCCGAACTGGCTGGTGATCAACAGCAACGGCGCTCAGAAAGATTCTCGCCTGTCAGGCTCGCTCATCACCCGCCAGTAAATCCAGGTCGACATCGAAGGCGCGCGCAAGCTTGCGCAGCAGCGCGACCGATGGCTCGCCCTTTCCGGTTTCGAGTTTCGAGATATGCGCGGCTGTAACGCCTGTCATTTCCGCCAGCATCGCTCCCGAAAGACCGCGATGCTCGCGCCAAACACGTATCGGCACTTCTCCCGCGAGCAGCCGGTCGACCACCGCCGCCGGAATCGTTTCGGCTTCGCCGCGCGCATAGCGCCTGGCCGCGCGTGCCAGAGCAGCGGCATCCTGAGCATCCTCGGCTTTTTCGAGCAGCGCCCGGTACTCATCAATCGGAAGAATCGCAAACGCCGCCCTGCCGTTGGCCTCCAGAATTCGTGCGCTCATTTGTAAACCTCGCCTCGCGATGCGATTCGTACTATGTGGACGATCAATCGGTCTTCATGCAGCAGGTAAATAACGCGCCAATCGCCTACTCGCAACCGGTAGCCGGGGTAATCGGTCAGCTTCTTGACGTGCGCGGCTTTGCGAGGATCATGCACCAGCTCGTCGATTTTGCGGCGAATACGCATCGCCTGGTGCCGCGGCATTCGAATCAAGGCTTTGGCAGCATCGCGGCTGAACTCGATCACCCACACCAGTCAATAGTAACTTTAGGATAATGATGAGTCAACCCTTAGTTACGACGGGTTGTTCGCGATAGCCGCTGCCACCGTGATGTTCAGGATGAAAATCGCGTCTGCTTCAATGGGAGCGCCGGTAATCGCTGCGTTGGGCGCGGCGGCGTTGTTCGGCGCCAGCACGCCTTTTGCAAAGCAGCTGGTCGGCGATATTTCTCCGGTCCTGCTCGCAGGACTGCTTTACCTCGGCAGCGGCATCGGGCTGTCATTGATCCGCCTGCTGCGAAACCGCGATAGCCAGTCGACCGCGATCGCGGCCGGCGACTGGCCATGGCTCGCCGGCGCGATCGTTTTCGGCGGCGTGCTCGCCCCAGCGCTGCTGATGTTCGGGCTGACTCGCACGAGTGCCGCATCCGCCTCGCTGCTGCTCAACCTCGAAGCCGTGCTGACAGCGGTGCTGGCGTGGATCGCATTCAGGGAACACGCGCATCGCAGAACCGTGACCGGCATGCTGTTGATCGTTGCCGGCGGCGTCGTGCTGTCATGGCCGCGCGCGGACGCCGCCTCCGGGCTGGGTTCGCTGATGATTGCAGGCGCGTGTCTGTGCTGGGCGATCGATAACAATCTGACGCGCAAGATCTCGGCCGGCGACGCGTTGTTCATCGCCGCGGCCAAGGGGCTGGTCGCCGGCGCCGTGAACATCGGCCTCGCATCGCTGGCCGAGCCGGTGCTTCCCGCGTGGCCGCTGGTGATCGCCGCGATGATCGTCGGCTGGCTCGGATATGGCATCAGCCTGGTGCTGTTCGTACTGGCTTTGCGCGGACTGGGCACCGCGCGCACCGGCGCGTATTTCTCTACTGCGCCGTATGTCGGTGCGTTGATCGCAATCATCGCATTCGG
>JBDTQZ010000111.1:0-6191 GCA_039931935.1 Burkholderiaceae bacterium
CGACTCGCCAGGAGTGTTCAGCAAAATCGTCGTCGTCGAGCCGCCGTACATCGCACCGTAGTAGATGCCGGCAAACATGATCAGCGCCCCGGTCGGGTCGAGCTTGACGGTCAACGGCAACAGCATCGCGACGGTGAGCGCCGGACCCACTCCTGGCAACACGCCAATCGCGGTCCCCAATGTGACGCCGACGAACCCCCACAGCAGATTGATGGGCTGCAGCGCGACGCCGAAACCAGAGATCAGCGCGTTAAATGTCTCGGTCATATCCCCGCGCCGCCCAGGATCGGCGTCAGCCAGCCCGCAGGGAGATTGACATTCAGAAAGCGGACGAAGAAAAGAAAAACCAGCAGACCCAGCACCAGCCCGATGGATAGATCGCGCAGCCAGCGCATGCTTCCGAAGCCGCGCGCAACGAAGGAGAACAACGCCGCCGCGGCGATTACAAACCCGGCCGTGTGAACCAGCGCCATTTGCGCGATCAATCCGGCGCTGACCCAGGCAAAGGCGCTCCCCACGAACGCGTGTTCTCCGCGCTCAGCAGGATCGTCGGGAACGCGGGCGCGGAAGCCGCCGGTGAATACTTCAGCCAGAAGCCATACGCCGAGCAAGATAAGGCCCGCCGAGACGATCTTCGGCACAACATTGGGACCGATGCGTGCGTAGCCGCCAGCCTCCGGGAGCCTCCAGGCGACGATCGTCGCACCGACGCCCAGCAGCAGCACGCCGAGCGAAATGACCAGCTCGGCGCGCGAGCCCGGCGTCCCACGGGCCACGGATATTCCTACTTCTTAAGGCCTAGCGAATCGATGATCGTATTGATGCGCTTGGTGTCTTCATCGAGGAATTTCTTGAACTCGTCGCCGCCGAGGTAGACACCGTCCCAGCGGTACTTGACGAGCGTTTCCTTCCAGGACGGCGATTCTGTCGCGGTCTTGACGGCCGCAATCAGCGCATCCCGCTGTGCCGTTGAAATAGCCGGCGCTCCAAAAACGCCGCGCCAGTTGCCCAGCACGACATCGATGCCTTGCTCCTTCAGCGTCGGAATGCCTTCGATCTTGCTCGGCGCCGACACGGCCAGCGCACGCATGCGCCCACTCTTGATGTGTTCGGCAAACTCGCCCAGACCCGCAACACCGGCACTGACATGACCACCGACAATCGCCGCGATCTGGTCGCCGCCGCCCTTCGACGCAATGTAGTTGATCTTGGCGGGATCAACGCCGACCGCACGCGCGATCAGGCCCACCAGGATGTGATCGGAGCCACCCGCTGACCCGCCGTTCCACGACACCTTGCCTGGATCCGCTTTGAACGCCTGGACGAGATCGCCCATCGTCTTGAACGGCGAATTGGCTGGAACCACGATCACCTCATACTCGCTCGTCAGCCGGGCGATCGGCGTCACCATCGTCAAATCGACCGGCGACTTGTTCAGCGCGATGCCGCCGACCATCACCATGCCGCCCACCATCAGCGCGTTCGGATCGCCCTTCGCGCTGTTGACGAATTGCACCAGCCCGATCGTGCCAGCGGCGCCACCCTTGTTATCGAACTGCACCGAACCTACCGTCTTCGCGCTTTGCATCGCAGACGCCAACGCCCGTCCGGTTTGATCCCAGCCGCCACCGGGATTCGCCGGAATCATCATCTTCACGGTGCCGAGCTGCTGCGCGCTCGCGCTGCGCAGCAGACCAAATTGGGTTGCGGCCACCGCAGCAGTAGCAGCGATCGAAAAGTCGCGTCGTTTCATGGTGTCTCCTTGAGTTCTGTTGCAGATGCTCTGTCAGCTCGAGCGTACTCAAAGGATAACCCGTTGTCAGGTCCCGATATGCAACTGATACTGCGCACCGTTGGAAAAACGTGCAGCTGCCGGTGCCTTGGGTGGCCGAGTTCATCGTGTAGCGGCAATTGGCGTATGAACCGCGTGCGCCGTACGCGTTGGCAATACCGCTGCGGGCGTTAGATCCGCCGGCGCGCGTCGCTTCTCCCGACATCGTCTCGTCGCCAACGTTCAGCGTAAACGTGCCACGCCCGTTCAAGTGATTGATGACACTGCCAGCGATCATGCCGCTCGACGTAGCGGCCTGGTTGGTGGGATACAGCCGCACTGGAAGCGTCTGCGAAGTAGGCGCCGGCTGAACGAAGGGAGCATGCGGCGGCGCCCCGACCGGATACGCGTACGTTCCGTCGGCGTTGAGCGGAACGACGATGCAACCCGTCGCTAACGCAGCGGCGCCAAGCGCCACTATGGTCAGAATACGTGTCATGCGATGACTCCGTATCGAGCACATGCTCGCGGAAACATCGTGGCGCTTGCGGGGGTTAGCGACAGCTCGACCGACATTGGTCGCCGATGTCGCCACCGGCAGTATCGGCGGACAAGACTGCGCTGCTAGTCGGCGCGCAGCGCGTCGACGATTTTCATCCGGCTCGCCTTGATCGCGGGTAGGAACCCGCCGACAAATCCCATCACGATCGAGAACAAGAGTGACGAGACAACTATATTTGGGGTCAGCGTAAAGGCAAAGGCGAGCTCGGAGAAAGACTGAAAATTAGTGGTGGAAACCGTGATCGCCGTCAGAAAGCTGGCGGCCAACAACCCGAACAATCCGCCGACCAGTGCCAGCAGCAGTGATTCGATCAGGAATGCCAGCAGTATCGACGAGCGCGGAAATCCCAGGGCGCGCAGAGTTCCGATTTCGGCGGTGCGCGTGGCCACCGCCGAATACATCGTGATCGCTGCACCGATCATCGCGCCGATCGAGAAGATGACCGACAGTGCCATGCCGAGAATCGTGATGAAGGTCGACAGGCTGGCCGATTGGTCGGCGTAAAACTGCGCCTCGCGCTTGACGTCGACTTTCAACCGCGGATCGTTATCGACTCGCGCCTTCAGCGCAGCAAGCGACGATGGCGATGCAAGTTTCGCAATCACCGACGAATACGTGATGCGGCGAAACGCCTGCATCATCTGCTCGACGTCGCCCCAGATTTCGGAGTCAAACGCGGTCTTGCCGCCGTCCAATACTCCAACCACCGTCCACTGCCTGCCGGCGAACGACAGCTGCTGGCCGATCTCGACTCCAGCAAAACCGCGCGCGACTGAGCTACCGACGACGATCTCGGAGGATCCCGGACGAAACATCCGGCCCTCGACGATGCGCACCTGCGCCCGCAATGTTCGGCCCATCTCGGGCAGGCCGCGCACGACGACATTGCTGCGCTTGTTCAAGTCGCTGATCTTGGGGAGCGAATTCAAAACGACGACTTCCTTTGACACCAGCGGCTGACCGTCAGGACCGCGCGCGATCTCGGGCGATGTTTCGATCAGACCGGCCTGATCGCGAAAGACGCCGCTTTGCACTTCGGTCTGACTTCCCTGACGAATCAGCACCACGTTGTCCGGTGAGCCGGTGGCCACCAGCGTCGCTTTCAAGCCGGCGTCGAGCATCAGCACAGCGGCGAACACGAAGACAACGAGCGCCATGCCGCCCGCGGTGAGCGCAGTGGTCAGCTTGCGCACCCACAGGTTGCGCCGTATGTAGCTGAAAGGAACGCGCATCTCGAACTAACAGTCAGCCGATGTGGCGCAGGCCGTCGACTATTTTTACCCGCGCGGCGCGAACCGCCGGAACTATTCCGGCCACCAAGCCGACGGCGACTGCACACGCCGCCTGCAGGTAGAACGTATGGGCCACCAGCGGCATCTTGGCGAAAACGCTGATCGTCATCGCGTGAAACACCTGCACGATGATCGGAGTCAGCAACATGCCGATACCGGCGCCGACGAACGCCAGCAAAAAAGCTTCACCCATGATCATCGCGGCCACCTTGCCGGGTTTGAAGCCGAGCGCTTTCAGCGTCGCATATTCGGAGAGCCGCTCACGCGCCGTCATCGCCATCGTGTTGGCCGCTACCGCCATGATGATCAGGATGACGACGTAGCTAACGCCTTCGATCGCTGTGATGATCGTTTCCACCATTGCGACGAAACTCAACGTGAATGCTTTTTCGGTCTCGGTCAATGTCTCGGCCAGCGAGTTCTTGAACTGCGCATCGATCGCGCGGGAGATGTCAGGCGCCGACGGTCCATCGTCAATGCCGACGACGAACACGCCGGCGGAATCGGCGCGGCCGCGTGCTGTCTTTTTCAGCTGTTCGTTCAGATAGTCATAGTGAAAGTACATCTGGCGGGTGATCGTCGTTTGATCCTTGGCGTCATAGATCGCGCGCACGTTGAACTCCCAGTTGCCGGGATAAATCCCGCTCTTCAACGGAATCGTGTCGCCAACCTTGAAACCGTAGAGGTCGGCAAGCTGGCGACCAACGACGGCACCGCGACGGTCGCGCATGAACGCCTGAAATTCGTCGGGCTGAAAAATAAACTCCGGGTACATCGGAAAGTACGCCGGCGCATCGACCGCAAACTGCGCAAAGAAATTTTTCGGATCCTTATACGTACCGCCGAACCAGTTGGAGACCGCCACCGCGGTCACGCCCGGCACCGAACGAATCTTTTCGCGGTAATAAATCGGCATCGCAAAGGTCAGTGAGATCGCATTGCGCGTGATAAGCCGCGTCGCCGACGCCGCGTCCGATCCGGCGTACCACGCGCGCACGACGGTTTGCAGCAAGCCGAACGCGAGCGTTGCGATGACCAGGCCGACGATCGTCAGCGTGCTGCGCAGCTTGGCGCGAAATACGTTGCGGAAAACCAGGTTCAGAAAGAAGAACATCAGTGCGTCGCTCAGTGACTCGGGATGGTGTCGGTCAACTGGCCCTTGTCGAGGTAAATCAGATGATGCGCGGCTTCGGCGGCACGCGGGTCGTGCGTCACCATCACGATCGTCTTGCCAAGCTCCAAGTTCAGTCGGTCGAGCAAACTCAAGATATCCGCAGCCGATTGGCGGTCAAGATCGCCGGTCGGCTCGTCGGCGATCACGATCAGCGGGTCGGTCACCAGTGCGCGCGCAATCGCAACTCGTTGCTGCTGTCCGCCTGACAACTCATTCGGATAATGCTTGCTGCGATCCGTCAATCCGACCATCGACATCAACAGATCGACGCGCTCGCGCCGCTCGGCACGCGACAGCGAAGTCAATTGCAACGGCAGCTCGACGTTTTCAAACGCGGTTAGAACCGGCATCAGGTTGTAGAACTGGAAGACGAACCCGACCGTGCGTGCGCGCCAGTCGGCCAGCTCGCTATCGTTGAACTGGGTGATGTCATCGCCTGCGATCAACAGCGTGCCCGCGTCGGGTTTGTCGATGCCTGCAATCAGGTTCAACAGCGTGCTCTTGCCCGATCCGGACGGGCCCATCATCGCCACAAAATCCCGTTCGTTGATCGTTAGATTGATGTCGGTCAGAACCGGCACCTGCTGATCACCACGCACGTAGCCCTTGGACAGATGCGCAATTTCCACCAGCGCACGCGGCTCATGCGCAGCATGCGCCCGGGCATCCATCGCTACTTCTTTACTGCCGTCACAGTTGCACCGTCTGTGACTCGCTCGGTCGGCGCGATCACGACTCGTGTTCCTGGCGCCAGATCGACCCGCACCAAGTCACCGACCTTGGCGCCCGCAGCCACCGGCGTCATCTTCACTCGATCGTCCTTGCCGATCACGAAGACGACATCCTTGCCGTCGCGCTTGACGATCGTATCGGGGCGCAGCGCAGCGACTGGCGTGCGCTCGTCGGACTTCAATGGGCGCGACAAAAACGCAATCTTCGAGCTCATATCCGGAAGCACTCGCGGATCGCGCTCTATAAACTTCACTTTGACGAGCAGCGTCGCCTTGCTGCGATCGACCGTAGGGACGATGCGGCTTACTTCGCCGAGCAGGCGCAACTCGGGAAACGCATCGAGCTGAATTTCGGCGGGCTGGCCGGCCGCGATCTTTGCAATCGACGCCTCCGAAACGTCGGCTTCGACCTCGAGTGTTTCCATGTCGGCCATCGTGACGACTGCGCCGGTCGTACCTGCCGCCGCCGAAAACGGCGTCACGATGTCGCCTACGTTCGCGCTCTTGGTCAAGACCATTCCGGTGAAAGGAGCGCGGATCAGCGTCTGGTCGTAGTCGACGTCGCTTGCTCGATAGTTCGCCTGCGCCACGGCGATCTGGGCCCTTAACGTATCGATTGCGGCGCGTGACTTGTTATAGCGAGCCTCCGCGGTGTCGAGTG
>JBDTQZ010000112.1:0-6168 GCA_039931935.1 Burkholderiaceae bacterium
CGTAGTTTGAGCTCGAAAACAGGTGACCAAAATGCGGCAGTCGATGACGCAGCACCATCTCGCGCGGCATCCCGAGGCGGGCAAGCTCATCCTGCTCGAATCGGGTGATATCGACACCGTCGTGCGCCACCTGCGCGTGCAGCGCCATGTCGAGCAATGCGCACGCGGTGTATTCGACTGTCGCAAACCCCTGATTGAAGTGTTGCGCGCGCTGCAGCCGCTCGATCAACTCATCCGGAATCGGTGCGCCAGTGTCGACGTGCAGAGCATGCCTCTTCAGCACCTCGGGTTCGAGTGCCCAGTGTTCGAACAACTGCGACGGCAGCTCGACGAAGTCACGTAGCACGCGCGTGCCGGACAGCCGCTCGTAAGTCACCTGCGACAGCAGGCCGTGCAAACCGTGACCGAACTCGTGAAACAGGGTGCGGACGTCGTCGAGCGACAGCAGCGTCGGCGCGCCCTGCGCGAAGTTGTTGTTGTTAACTACGATGGGGAGCACGTCACCGTCGATGCGAGACTGCGACCGGTAGTTGCTCATCCAGGCGCCGCCGCGCTTGGTCGGCCGTGCGAAGTTGTCGTGCAGGAACACGCCGATCGGGTACTCGCCGCGCCGCACTTCGTAGACGCGCACGTCGGGGTGGTACGCAACGATATCGGCCCGCCTGACGAACTCAATACCGAACAGTCGATGCGCGCAGTCGAACGCCGCCTCGACCATGCGATCGAGCGCGAAGTACGGTTTGACCATCGCGTCGTCGAGGTCATAGCGCTGCTTTCTAACGAGCTCGGCGTAATAGCGCCAGTCCCACGGCGCGATATCGGCGGGCTCGCCGCGTGCGACTGCGATGGCGCGCAGTGCCTGGATTTCTTCGGCCGCTTTCGACTTCGCCGGCTCCCACACATTTTCAAGCAGCTTGGCGACCGCGTCGGGCTTCCCCGCCATCCGGTCGATCAACGCATAGTCGGCAAAGTTCGCATAGCCGTTGAGCCGCGCCTGTTCGGCACGCAGCTTCAGGATTTCGCGCGCAATCGGGCGGTTGTCGTGTGGACCGTCATTCTCGCCGCGGCGAGTCCACGCACTGAACACCAGCTCGCGCAGATCGCGCCGCTCGGAATGCGTCAGGAACGGAACGATCAGTGACCGACTGAGCGTGATCGCGAAAGCGCGCGACCTGCCGTGCTGCTCGGCCGCGGTCTTCGCCGCGGCGCGCACCGTCTCCGGTAGACCTTTCAGGTCTTCTTCGCCGTTCAGCCAAAGACACCACTCGGCTTCGTCAGCCAGCACATTTTGCGAGAAAGCGGTTTGAAGCTGAGCGAGACGCTCGACAATCTCACTTAATCGATTCTTCGCATCAGACGCCAGCCGCGCACCGGCCAGCACGGAGTCCAGATGTACACGCTCGAGCAAGCGCATCTGCTCGGCATTCAATGACAACGTTTCGCGTTTCGCATAAAGCACGTCGATGCGCGCGAACAGTCTCTGGTCGAGCAGAATCGCATTTTCATGAGCAGCTAGCCTCGGCGCGACGTCGCGCTCGACCGCCTGCAATTCAGGCGAGGTCTCTGATGCAGTCAGATTAAAGAGCAGCTGCTCGGTTCGTGTCAGCAGGCGACCGCTGCGGTCAAGCGCCGCAATCGTGTTTTCGAACGTCGGTGCGGCGGACACATGGGCAATGCGATCGATTTCAGCGCGATGCGCTGCCATCGCTTCTTCGAACGCAGGCGCGAAGTGTTCGGGGCGTGCGCGCCCAAACGGTGGCAGACCCAACGGTTCATCCCAGGCTTGTAACAGCGGATTTTTGCAGTCGATGGCGTTCATGGACAGAGGACTTTGGTGCGACCGCTAACGATACCGAATCGTCCACTCATCCGCGAATCTGGGTACCACTTCGGCGCGATGCCGACAGACTTTAGGGCCGGCTTGGGCGTCATCGGCGTCTGGCGCTTTACAAGCGTTTCGCTTTGTAAAGTTTCTTCCCCGAATTCGGCGTACGCACGACATTCCCTTCCACGGATGGATTGGGAGAACAAAATGCATCAAAAGCCTGCCAGCGACGTCGCGCGCATTCTCTTTTCCGCGGCGGTCATCGCAACCACGGCGGTCGTCATGGGGTGCGGTGGTGGATCGTCTTCCGCCCCTGCACCCGCTGCGGCACCCACACCTCCATCAGCCGGCCCGACCGCAGACGAAGCCGCGCGTTTCCTGACGCAGGCGACGTTCGGCCCGACTGACACCGATATCACGCGCGTGCAATCGATCGGGTATTCGGCGTGGATTGACGAGCAATTCGCGTTTCCGGCAACGCCGCATCTTCCATACGTACAGGCGAACTTCACCCCCGGTCCCAACGCCGCCAACTTCAACTTCATGCAGGACTCTTTCTGGCAGCAGGCGGTTCCCGCGCCCGATCAGCTGCGTCAGCGCGTCAAGTTCGCGCTGTCGGAGCTGGTCGTCGTGTCGGGGGGTGACAACACGATTGCCGGATTCGCGGACGGCCATGCCAACTACGCCGACGTGCTCGGCCAGAACGCATTCGGCAACTATCGGCAATTGATCGAAGCGGTAGCCACCAGCCCGATGATGGGCATCTACCTATCGCACCTGGGAAACAAGAAAGCCGACCCGGCGACGGGCGCAGTACCCGACGAAAACTTTGCGCGCGAGGTGACGCAGCTTTTCACGATCGGTCTTTACCAACTCAACCTCGATGGCACGCCGACGCTGGTCAACGGCGCTCCCGTCGAGACGTACACCAACGCCGATGTCACTGGACTCGCGCGTGTGTTCACCGGCTGGGGCTGGGCAGCGACCGGCACATCGAACGCGGAGTTTCGCGGCTCGGTCGTCACGGATCCGCAACGCACCGTGAAGCCGATGAAGATGTACCCGAACTATCACGAGTCGGGCGCGAAGACCTTTCTTGGAATCACCATACCGGCGGGAACGTCGGGTGAACAAAGCCTGGCGCTGGCGCTCGATCGCCTGTTCAACCATCAGAACTTCTGCCCGTTCGTCGGCCGGCAATTGATACAGCGCTTCGTCACCAGCAACCCGAGCTCGGCGTACACCGGGCGCGTCGCAGCAGCGTGCGTCAACAACGGCCAAGGCGTGCGCGGTGACATGAAGGCAATGATTCGGGCGATCCTGCTCGACTCCGAAGCGCGCGATGCAAGCAAGCTGACCGATCCGCAATTCGGCAAGGTGCGTGAGCCGGTGCTGCGTCTGGCGAACTGGGCACGCTGCTTCAAAGCGACATCGGCATCGGGCAACTGGACGATCCGCAACCTCGACAGTCCATCGTTCTCCTTGGGCCAGCAGCCGTGGCGTTCACCCTCGGTGTTCAATTTCTTCCGTCCGGGTTACGTCCCGCCGAACACTGCAATTGCAGCAGCGGGACTCGTCGCTCCCGAGTTTCAGCTGATCGGCGAAACTTCGGTCGCCGGCTACACCAACACCATGCAGAGTGTCGTTCAATCCGGCGTCGGCCTCGGCAACCCACGCGACGTGCGCGCTGATTACACCAGCGACATCGCACTTGCCAGCAACGCCGACGCGCTGCTCGACCGAATGAATCGCTGCCTGATGTACGGCACGATGGACACCGCACTGCGCAACGATCTGCGCACAGCGATCAACGCAATCGCGCTGACTGGCAGCGGTCCCACAAACCGCGTCTACACCGCCATCTTGCTGACGATGGCCTCCCCCGAATATCTGGTGCAGAAGTAGGAAGCAGAACAGGAGATAAGCATGACAACCCAAGCTTCCCGCCGCGAATTCTTGCGCCAGGCCTCAGTGCTGTCGCTGGCTGGCACCGCAGCGCCCTTCGCGCTCAACCTTGCATCGATCGGCGCTGCATCCGCACAGGTCGCCGGCGGCTACAAAGCGCTGGTGTGTGTCTTTCTGTACGGCGCCAATGACGGCCACAACACGGTCGTGCCGTTTGACGCGACCAATTACACAAAGTATTCAGTCGGTCGCCAGGGAATCGCCTGGAACCAGGCGACCGAGCTGACCCAGCTGGTTCCGATCACGCCGCTGGCTGGCGGCCTGCAGCTTTCGCTGCCCACGCCGCTCGCGCCGCTAGTAACACTGTTCGATCAGCAGAAATGCGCGATCGTTTCCAACGTCGGCCCGCTTATTCAGCCGACCACGCGTGCGCAGTTTCAGACACCCGGTTATCCGCTGCCCCCGAAACTTTTTTCGCACAACGATCAGCAGTCGGTGTGGCAATCGTCGGCGCCCGAAGGCGCCAAGTACGGATGGGGCGGCCGCATCGGCGACCTGCTTGCCTCACAGAACAGCAACAGCATTTTCACGTGCCTGAACGTCAGCGGCAACGCGGTTTTCCTCAGTGGACAACAGGCGCAGCCGTTTCAGCTCGATGCGACCCAAGGTGCAGTGGGCTTTTCCGCGCTGACCGGTGGCACGCCGACGCTGTATGGATCAGCCGCTGCGTCCTCGGCGCTGCGCACGGTGCTGACGCGCAACCGCACGCACCTGTTCGAAAGCGACACGGTCAAGGTCAACACGCGATCGATCGACGCCAATACGGTGTTGTCCGCTGCCCTAGCGGGCGCGCCGGCATTGACGCCACCTGCCGGCAACCCGCTGGCAACGCAGCTGGCGATGGTGGCCAAGGTAATCAGCGTTCGGAGCGCGCTAGGCGCAGCGCGCCAGGTATTCCTGGTGTCGATGGGTGGCTATGACACACATGCGAACCAGGTCGTGACGCAGACCAACTTGCTGACCCAGCTGGCGTCGGCAATTTCGTTTTTTCAATCAACGATGGACGCGATGGGAACCGCCAACGACGTCACGCTGTTCACAGCTTCGGACTTCGGCCGCACATTGATTCAGAACGGTGACGGCAGCGATCATGGTTGGGGCTCGCACCACTTCATCGTGGGCGGCGCGGTCAAGGGCAAGGAAATTTACGGTGCGTTTCCCGACCTGAGTCCGAACGTGTCGACCGACGCCGGCAATGGCCGGCTGATCCCGACGACTTCGGTCGAGCAGTACGCGGCGACGATGGCGAAGTGGATGGGCGTGACTGATGCCAATTTGCCGGTGATCCTGACGAACCTTTCCAACTTCTCGCAGCAGAATTTGGGATTCATGAACTAACGGGCGAAGAAGGTATGCTCAGTGCTGCATCAGCTCGCATATGGAGTTTCCGATGAGCACCCCGCTTCCGTCGCCGCCCGCAGTCGCCGCCCCGGCTGAGTCACTCGTCACAATCACGCACGTCGTCTACGCGCTGCACACGCTGAGTCTTGTCATTGGCGCGTTCGGCGCAGCGAGCATCATCGGTGCGTTCGTGTTCGGCTGGCCGTCGATCATTGCGGTGATCATCAACTACGTCAAACGCAGTGAGGTGCGCGGGACGTATCTCGATACTCACTTCTCGTGGCAGATTCGCACGTTCTGGTGGGCCCTGCTGATATCGGCGATCATCGCGGTACTCGGATTCACGTTGGCGATCGTGCTGATCGGCTTTGCCATCTGGATCGTCGGCTTCTTCGTACTTGGGATCTGGGCGATCTATCGCATCGCGCGCGGCTGGATGGCGTTGATGGATCACCGGCCGATGCCGCTACCAAATTGAGATCTGTTCCGCCGGTGCGCGCATCATCGGCGCGCCGGGCTGGCAATTGAACGCCTGCGCGAACGCAGGAACGTTGGCGAGCGGGCCAAGCACACGGTAGCGTGACGGCGAATGACTGTCGGTGCGCAGTTGGTTGATCAGCGCTTCGGTCCGGTATTTGGCGCGCCAGATCGTTGCGAACGACAAGAAAAAGCGTTGTTCCGGCGTGTAGCCGTCGACCTTGCCCGTGGGCTGACGCGTCAGTGCGCGCTGCAGGGCATCGTACGCAAGCTTCACGCCGCCCAGATCCGAAATATTCTCACCCAGCGTTTGCTGCCCATTGATCGTATATCCGGGCAGGGGCGCATAGTCTGAATACTGCTGTGCGACTCTGGCGGCGCGCTCCTTGTAACGCGCGACATCGTCCGCGTTCCACCACTCGGCCAAGTTACCGACTTCGTCGTACTGCCGGCCACGATCGTCGAAGTGATGTGTGATCTCGTGGCCGATCACGGCGCCGATCCCGCCATAGTTGACCGCGTCGTCAGCCTGCGCATTGAAAAACGGTGGTTGCAGAATT
>JBDTQZ010000113.1:0-6167 GCA_039931935.1 Burkholderiaceae bacterium
AACAGATCGGTTTCGAGAAAGATCTGGCCGTCGGTGATCGAGATTACATTGGTCGGCACGAATGCCGAGACGTCGCCGGCCTGTGTTTCGATGATCGGCAGCGCCGTCAGCGAGCCGGTCTTGCCCTTGATCTCGCCCTGGGTGAATTTCTCGACGTAATCCGCGTTCACGCGGGCGGCACGCTCGAGCAGGCGCGAATGCAGATAGAACACGTCGCCTGGATACGCTTCGCGACCCGGCGGACGGCGCAGCAGCAGCGACACCTGCCGGTACGCCCAGGCCTGCTTGGTCAAATCGTCATAGATGATCAGCGCGTCCTGCCCGCGGTCGCGAAAATATTCGCCCATCGTGCAGCCCGAATACGGAGCGATGTATTGCATCGCCGCCGATTCGGACGCCGAAGCGGCGACGATGATCGTGTAGTCCATCGCGCCGTACTGCTCAAGCTTGCGCAACACCGTCGCAATCGTCGACGCTTTCTGACCGATTGCGACGTAGACGCAGATCAGCTCCTTGCCTTTCTGATTGATGATCGTGTCGACCGCCACCGCGGTCTTGCCGGTCTGGCGGTCGCCGATGATCAATTCGCGCTGGCCGCGGCCGACCGGCACCATCGCGTCGATCGCCTTCAATCCAGTCTGCACCGGCTGTGACACCGATTGGCGCGCGATCACCCCCGGGGCGACCTTCTCGATGACGTCGGTCATCTTCGCGTTGATCGGGCCCTTGCCGTCGATCGGCAGTCCGAGCGAGTTGACGACCCGGCCGAGCAGTTCGGGACCGACCGGCACTTCGAGGATGCGGCCCGTCGCCTTGACCGGATCGCCTTCGCGGATGTGTTCATAGTTGCCCAACACGACGGCGCCGACCGAATCGCGCTCAAGGTTCAGCGCCAGGCCGAACGTATCGCCGGGAAATTCGAGCATCTCACCCTGGCTCACGTCGGCCAGGCCGTGAATGCGGCAAATGCCGTCGGTCACCGTCACGACCGTGCCCTGCGTGCGGAAGTCTGCCGTCAGCGTCAGCTTCTGAATCTGGTTGCGGATCAGCTCACTGATCTCGGAGGGTTTTAGCTGTTGCATTGAATTCCCTGGTGTATGTGACTCATTCAGTGCGCAGCGCCGAGGCCATGCTGGCGAGCCGGCCACGCACCGTGCCATCGATCACTTCATCGCCGACGGTAATCAGCGCGCCGCCGATCAACGCACGATCGACCGTGACTTGCGGCCGCACTTTGCGCTTGAAGCGACGCTCGAGATCGCCGACCAATTGCGCCAGCGCGGCGTCATCGACCGGGAACGCACTTTCGATCTGCGCTTCGATGACGCCTTCACGCTCGTTCTTCAGCGACTCGAACAATGTCGCGATTTCAGGCAGGACCGCCAGGCGATCGTTCTCTATCAGTACGCGCACGAAGTTCTGCGCTTCCCCGTCCAACGCACTACCGGCTCCAGCTACCACAAGACCGTACAGTTGTTCCGGGCCAACCTTCGGATCACCGATCACGTTGTGCATATCGGGATCGGACACGATCATCGCCAACCGCTGCAACGCCTGCGACCACGCTTGCAACTTGCCGCCAGCGTCGGCCGCGGCGAAAACGGCTTCCGCATAGGGACGCGCGATCGTAAGGTTCTCAGCCATGTCGAGGACGCTAGCGCAACTGCCCACGCAGCTGCTTCAGCAGATCCGCGTGCGTTTGCGGGTTGACTTCTTTCTGCAGGATCTTTTCGGCGCCGGCGACCGCCAGCGCTGCGACTTGTTCGCGCAGCTGATCCTTGGCACTTGCCATCTGCTGCTCAATATCGGCTTGGGCAGCGGCTAGCTCGCGCGCGCCTTCACTACGGGCAGCAGTCTTGGCTTCCTCGACCATCTGTGCTGCGCGTTGCTCGGCTTGCAAAATAATCTGCGACGAGCGCTGGCGTGCTTCGTTGATCGACATCTCCGCCTGCTTCGACGCATTTTCCAGCGTGACCCTAGCCTTCTCGGCATCGGCCAGCCCGGCGATGATTTTCTTCTGCCGCTCGTCCATCGCACGGGTGATAAACGGCCACACGTACCGGTTGCAAAACCAGATAAACAGCGCGAACGTGATCGCCTGCGCGATCAGGGTCAGGTTGAAGTTCATCGTTCGCGCGAACTTAGTTGAGCACAGTCAGCAACGGGTTGGCGAACGCGAAGAACATCGCCAGGCCGACGCCGATGATGAACGACGCGTCGATCAGGCCGAGCAACAGGAACACCTTGGCCTGAAGCTGCGGCATCAACTCCGGCTGGCGCGCAGCACCCTCGAGAAACCGACTGCACATGATGCCGACGCCGACGCACGCACCCAAGGCGCCAAGGCCGATCATCAGGCCGATGCCGATGCTGGTGTAGGCCTGAACCATCGCCAGCAATTGAAGCTTTTCCATAGTTATCGTCCCTTGTTGAAAATCAATGATGTTCGTGCGCAATCGCGATGTAGACCACTGTCAGCATCATGAAGATGTAGGCCTGCAACCCGACGATCAGGATATGAAAGATCGACCAGCCGAGCGCGAGGAACACGGCGAACACGGTTCCAACCAACCCCGCGGCTGCCATCGTCCACAGCAGTAGGAAGATGATCTCGCCAGCGTACATGTTGCCGAACAATCGCAGCGAATGCGACAGCGGACGCGATATCAGCTCGACCAAATTAAACAGAAGATTCGGAATCCACAGCAGCGGGTTCTTGCCGAATGGCGTGCAGAACAATTCGTAAATCCAACCGCCAAGGCCTTTGACCGCGATCGAGTAGTAAATCATCAGCAGCCATACCGACAAAGCCAGTGCAAAGGTCGTATTCACATCCGCAGTCGGCACATTGCGGAATTTTTCCTGACCGAGCACGTGATGGTGAAACAACGCCATCAGATCGACCGGCAGAAAATCCATCGCATTCATCAACAGCACCCACAAGAAAACCGTGAGCGCGGTAGCGGCGACGAATCGGTGCGAATCGCCGTGATAGATGCCCTTGACCTGCTCGTCGACGAAGTCGATTACCCACTCGACGAACGCCTGCCGCCTTCCCGGCACGCCGGCCGTTGCGCCGCTGACGACCCATCGTAAAAAGCCCAGTACCAGAACGCCGAGCACCACCGACACTGCAATTGTGTCCCAATGAAAGGCCCAGAACCCCTCGCCCGATGCATTGAACGTCAGGTGGTGCGTAATGTATTCGCTCGGTGTCTGCGGATGCTCGGTTGCCACGGCGCTACGTTTCTCTGACGAAAAGGGCCATCGAAAACAAGACCGTCGTAATCGCAAACGTCGCGATAAAGCCGAAGGCCACCACACTCTTGTACAAAATGAAAACCGCCGCCAAGCCGGCGACGATCAGTAAGACTTTCAGGCCTTCTGCGATCAATGCACTGGTCACCGCCGTCGCAGGATCACCCGCGGGCTTGCGTAACGCATACCACGCCGCCGCGAGTCCGGCTGTGATGCTGATCGCGCCGCCGAGCGCAGCAGAGATTGCGCCGTGCGTGCCGGCAATCCAACCGACCACGACGATGGCCAACGCGGTGGCGAGAAGCTGCCACCTGAGCACCGTTCGAATCGGCTGGCTCAGTGCGAAAGACATCGGTTGACTAGACGGGAATTAGAGCTAATCGCAAATAAAAAAAGCTGCGCATTGTACTGCGGCGCGAGAAGGCGGGTCAAAGCGCAGCGCCGAACACGCCCGCGTCAGCGCCGGAGTCGAGCGACGATCCCTTCGAGCTGATCCAGGCTTGCAAATTTGATCGTCAGTTCGCCCTTGCCACGCGCGTCGGCGTGCAGCCGAACATCTGCACCGAGCGTGTCTGCCAACTCGTCTTCGAGCCGCACGATGTCGCGGGCGCGCGCCGGCGCCTTTCTCGATGCCTTGCGAGCTTTTGCAGCGCCTCCGCGCGCCACGATCGCTTCGGTCGCACGGACCGAAAGCTGATCGGCGGCGATGCGGTTACCGAGCTGAATCTGCTGCGCGGCGCTTAGCGCCAGCAGCGCGCGCGCGTGACCCATGTCCAGCTTTCCGTCCAATACCATCTGCTGCACCGGCGCCGCGAGATTGGTTAGCCGCAGCAGATTGGTCGTGGCGCTGCGTGAGCGCCCGATGGCTTGAGCAGCCTGCTCGTGTGTGAAATGAAACTCGCGTATGAGCCGCTGCACTCCATGCGCTTCCTCCAGCGGATTCAAATCTTCGCGTTGGATGTTTTCAATCAACGCCATCGCGAGCGCGGCGTTATCGGACACCTGCTTGATGATGACCGGGACTTCGTGCAGGCCTGCAATGGCGGCCGCACGCACACGACGCTCGCCGGCAATGATTTCGTAGCCATCGCCAACGGAGCGCACGAGAACCGGCTGCATGACTCCCTGCGCCTTGATCGATTCGGCCAACTCACGCAACGATTCGGGGTTCATCTTCGTACGCGGCTGGTACTTGCCGGGCCGGATCTGATCGAGCGGCAACACGCCGGTGGAAGTCGCGGTCGAAGTGCTTTCGCCGCCTAGCAGAGCGTCGAGTCCTCGGCCGAGTCCCTTATTGCGCTTCATATTCGTTCATAGGTTGTTCCCACCACCTGACGGAGCGCGATACCAATACGCATAGCAATCCTTGAATCCGTATTTCGAATATGCCCGACGCGCCGCTGCGTTGTCTGCCTCGACCTGCAAATACGCGGTCTCGGCGCCCGCTGCGCGCGCATCGTGCAGCAGCCTGGCGACGATCGCGCTCGCGATGCCTCGGCCGCGATGCTCGACCGCGGTCACCATGCCGAAAATACCAGCGAGCTTGCCTTCCATCGCAAGGCTTCCGCACGCGATAGGCCTGTCACCCTCCCACTGAGCAACGAACACACGGCGACCGGCTGCTCTCGTATATCGCTCACGTTCTGCGCTTGCCTTGTCCGGGTCGAGCGCGTGCAGTTCGCAAAAGGCCGCTGCGAATTGTTCGGCGCCTACCGATCGTGCCGCGGACGGCGCAGTGCTTCGCCCAATCTGCGAAAGTGCAACGGACATCACGCGGGTGTCCTGATGTGCCCCGAAACCGGCGGCTGCTAACTCGGCGTCCAGGTTCTGCGGATGTGAGAACGGCGTGATGCGAAACAAACACGGCAGATCATGCTGCTGATAAAAATCGATGCAGTGCGCGAGTTTTTCGGCAAGCGGCACGACACCGGCGCCGACGCTGTTGATCGAACGGGCGCGCTTCGCCTTTCCGGGCGAATATCTCAAGAGCCAGCCGTCAAAGAAACTCTGCTGCGCCGGCTGTGACACAGAAAGGGAAGCGTCTTCGATGCGTGCCGCCAGCGCGCAGGGCGCTAGACGTTCATTGGCACGCAGAGCCGCAGGAATCGACGTCGGATCAAGCATCTCCCGGACTCCCGTGCATCACGCCGCGCGGTCCAGAGCGTGCACGCGACGAATCATTTCGGCGCCGAATGCGACATACGCTTGTGCGCCTTTCGAGGCTCGATCGTAGACAACGCCTGGCAGTCCGTAACTCGGCGCTTCCGCCAATCGGACGTTGCGCGGAATGATCGTGTCGAACACCTTGCCCCCGAATTTCGCAACCAGTTGCTCCGATACCTGCTGTTGGAGCGTCATGCGAGGGTCGAACATCACGCGCAGCAAACCGATGATGCGCAGATCCGGATTTAGATGCGCCGCGACGCGCTGAATCGTGTTGACCAGATCGGCGAGCCCTTCGAGCGCGAAGTACTCGCACTGCATCGGAATGATGACGCCGTGGGCTGCGCAGAGGCCGTTTAGCGTCAGTAGCGACAGCGACGGCGGGCAATCAATAAGAATGAACTCGTACTGGTCTTTGACGGATTCCAACGCGTCCTTTAGGCGTGTTTCGCGATGATCGAGATCGACGAGTTCAATCTCGGCTCCCGCTAGTTCGCGATTGGCGCCGAGTACGTCGTATCCGCCGTGCTCGGCGTGCTGGCGGGCAGTTCGCACATCGGACATGCCGAGCAACACCTGATACACGGTGGCCGAAAGGGTGCGCTTGTCGATCCCGCTTCCCATCGTGCCGTTGCCCTGCGGATCGAGATCGACAAGCAAGACGCGCTGTCCATGTGCCGCAACTCCTGCCGCCAGATTGACCGCTGTCGTCGTTTTCCCGACGCCGCCCTTTTGATTGGCGATGC
>JBDTQZ010000114.1:0-6150 GCA_039931935.1 Burkholderiaceae bacterium
CAGCAAAAGGCGCAGCAAGTCATGTACGAACCGGGTTGCCTGATCGCGTTCCATTAGTTCTCGCTTTAGCCTGCGAACGATTCGGGAGTCTTTGCGTACTGCCGCGCTTCGGCGACTGTAATCACGTTGCGGCGAACCAGCTCGGTCATGCAATGGTCGAGCGTCTGCATGCCGAACTGACTACCGGTTTGGATCATCGAATACATCTGCGCGATCTTGTTCTCGCGAATCAGGTTGCGAATGGCCGGCGTGCCGACCATGATTTCGTGCGCGGCCACACGTCCGCTGCCGTCCTTCAACTTCAGCAAGGTCTGCGAAATCACGGCGACGATTGATTCCGACAGCATCGCACGCACCATTTCCTTTTCCGCCGCCGGAAACACGTCGACCACGCGGTCGATCGTCTTCGCAGCCGATGACGTATGCAAGGTGCCGAACACCAAGTGACCGGTTTCGGCGGCAGTCAGCGCCAGCCGAATCGTTTCCAGGTCGCGCAACTCGCCCACCAGCACGATGTCGGGGTCCTCGCGCAACGCTGAACGCAGGGCGTTGGCGAACGACAATGTGTGCGGTCCGACCTCGCGCTGGTTGATCACCGACTTGCGCGATTCGTGCACGAACTCGATCGGGTCTTCGATCGTCAGGATGTGACCGTATAAGTTGTTGTTTACGTGATCTACCATCGCCGCCAGCGTGGTCGACTTGCCCGAGCCGGTCGGGCCGGTCACCAGGACCAGGCCGCGTGGGCGTCCCGAGAAATCGGCAAATACACGCGGTGCCTGCAGCTCTTCGAGCGACAGCACGCGCGAAGGAATCGTCCGCAGCACGGCCGCAGCACCGCGATCCTGATTGAACGCGTTAACACGGAAGCGAGCCAGTCCTGGCAGGTCGAACGAAAAATCGGTCTCCAGATTCTCGTCGTACTGCTTGCGCTGGGCGTCGTTCATGATGTCGTAGATCATGCCGTGCACGTCTTTGTGCTCGAGAGGCGGCAGATTGATGCGGCGTACGTCGCCGTGCACGCGGATCATCGGCGGCAGACCGGCCGACAAATGCAGGTCCGATGCCTTGTTTTTGACGGAAAATGCGAGCAGTTCTGAAATGTCCATGGCGGGCGGCGTTGGCCTCGGCTAAAGTGCTTTGAGTCTGGGCAGAGTCGGCTGCTTCTAAGCCACCTCTGGGCCGAAGCGTAGCGCGCGCAATGATCCCGGTGTTCCCGTAAAAAAGCTAGAAATAGCTTGAAAACACAAGCCTCTAGGTTCGTTTGCTCACAGTAATGCTGAGTTTGCCGACTTTGCCTGCGAACTTGCAAGCCAATTTGCGGGCATTGCACGAGCGCATTACCAAGGCTGCGCGAGGCGCGGGGCGCGACCCGTCATCCGTGCGGCTGCTTGCCGTCAGCAAGGCGTTTCCGGCGGCGGTGATGGCGGAGGCGGCACGGGCCGGGCAGCGGGCGTTCGGCGAGAACTACGTGCAGGAGGCGGTTGACAAGATTGACGCGCTCGCTGGCTCGGCATATCAACCGCTGGAGTGGCACTTCATCGGCCCGATCCAGAGCAACAAGACGCGCACGATCGCCGAGCGTTTCGACTGGGTGCAATCGGTCGATCGCCTGAAGGTCGCCGAGCGTTTGGCGGCTCAGCGTCCGCCCAGCCTGCCGTTGCTAAACATCCTGCTGCAGGTCAACGTCAGCGGTGAAGCGAGCAAAGCCGGCATCGCACCCGACGAACTCAGTCAGCTCGCCGCCGCCGTTGCTCGCCTGCCGCACCTGCGCTTGCGAGGCCTGATGGCGATCCCCGCCCCGGAAACCGATGTCGCGCGCCAGCGGATGGCTTTCGCACGAACGCACGCGTTATTTCGGCAGCTTCGCGAACAGGGCTTGGACGTCGATGTGTTGTCGATGGGCATGTCGGACGACCTTGACGCAGCCATCACCGAAGGCTCGACGATGGTACGAGTCGGCACTGCGATTTTTGGCTCGCGCGCGGCAAACCGATGAAGGTCGCATTCATCGGCGGCGGCAACATGGCGGGCGCGCTGATCGGCGGCATGCTGCAAGCCGGGTTCAAACCGTCCGAGATCGAGGTGCTCGAAATCGACGCTGCGCGCAGCGCCGAGTTGACCGCACGCCACTCGGTGCGCGCGCACCGCGAGCCTGCCGACAGGCTGCAGGCAACCGAGATCGTTGTGCTTGCCGTCAAACCGCAGCAGATGCGCGAAGCCGCCGATGCGATTCAACCCCACTTGACGCGACCGCTGGTGCTATCGATCGCAGCGGGAGTACGAGCGCAAACAATTGGAGACTGGCTTGGAACCGGGAAAGTGGTGCGCGCAATGCCGAACATGCCCGCGCTGATTCGCGCCGGCATTACCGCAGCGATTGCGTTACCCGGCGTCAGCGGCACCGAAAAAGCGGGCGCGGACAAGATCCTCAGCGCGGTGGGCGCCGTGATATGGCTCGATGACGAAGCAATGCTGGATGCAGTGACGGCGCTTTCGGGAAGTGGGCCTGCCTACATTTTTTACTTCATCGAAGCGGTGCAGAACGTCGCACTTGAAATGGGCTTCGATAAAGCACAGGCGCGCGCACTGACGATGCATACGTTCGCCGGTGCCGCGCAGCTCGCGATGCAGTCTCACGAATCGGCGGCAGCGTTGCGCGAGAAGGTGACTTCGAAGGGCGGCACCACCGCAGCCGCCCTCGCGAGCTTTGAACGCGACAAAGTCGATGAAGCGATCGCACGCGCAATTCAGGCAGCCGCCGCGCGTGCTCGCGAGCTCGGCAGTTAGGGCAGCAGGCCGGCTATCGAAGCGCGTAATCGACAGCCGTGCCGACGAATACCGCCGCGCCTACCCAGTTGTTGTGTCGGAACGCTCGCATGCAACCGTCGCGCGAGCGCATGCGAATCAACACGAAGTGATAGATGACGCAGGCCGCAGCGACCGCGCATCCGGCGTAGAACGCCCATCGAGCGCTAATAATGCTGCCGATGATCACAAGCAATGACAAGAAGGCGATGTACGACGCCATCACCGCGATCACGTCGAACCGTCCAAAAAAAATCGCCGACGATTTGATGCCGATCCGCAGGTCGTCGTCACGATCGACCATCGCATACTCGGTGTCGTAGGCAATCACCCAGGATGCGTTGGCGAGCATCAGTAACCACCCGATCATCGGCACTGTTCCCAACACCGCAGCAAACGCCATTGGAATGCCGAACGAAAATGCGACGCCGAGATAGAGTTGCGGTATCGGAATGAATCGCTTCGCAAGTGGGTACGTGGCCGCGATCACAACCGCAACGAACGCGAGCTGCACAGCTGCCGAATTCAGAAACGGCAACAACACCGCGGCACCGATTGCGAGTGCGGCGCCGACCGCAAGCGCTTCGCTGCGACTCACCAGGCCACGCGCGACGACCCGGTCCGCCGTACGCTTCACGTGCGAGTCGAAGCGCGCGTCGGCCGCGTCGTTGATCGCGCAGCCGGCCGAGCGCATCAAGAACGTGCCGGCGACGAAGATCGCTACGAGCACTGCGCTAGGCGAGCCGTCTGCGGCAATCCAGAGCGCAGTCAAGGTCGGCCAAAGTAGAAGCAAAGTGCCCACCGGCTTGTCGAGCCGGGTCAAGCTGGCATACAGGGGCAGGCGAGCTGCGACCGAAGGCATGCTGAAGTGCGTGCTCGGGAAAGTGCGGAGCAAAAGTTGTTTTGCCCTGGGCACCGAGCAAGGTATCGTAACAGTCGCGTTATGTTCGGCTGCCACCCCCCAAGGGAAGCAGTCACACAAGAATCTAGGGAGACTTCATGCTTCGCAGATCACTGATTTCCGCCGCACTGGCTTCGGTCCTCGCGCTCGGTTTAACAACCACCGCTGTTGCTCAGACCGAGATTCAATGGTGGCACTCGATGGGTGGCAATCTCGGTGAGTGGGTCAACGACCTAACCAAGGGCTTCAACGAGAGCCAGAAGGAATACAAAGTCGTGCCTGTATTCAAGGGCAGCTACGACGAATCGATGACCGCAGCGATCGCTGCCTATCGCGCCGGTAATGCGCCGCACATCCTGCAGGTGTTCGAAGTCGGCACGGCGACAATGATGGCAGCCAAGGGAGCGATCAAGCCGGTACATGACCTAATGAAGGAAGCCGGTTACAAGTTTGACCCGGCGGTTTACGTGCCGGCCGTTGCCGGCTATTACACCGCACCGAATGGCCACATGTTGAGCCTTCCGTTTAACAGCTCGACCACCGTGTTCCACTACAACAAGGACGCGTTCAAAGCCGCGGGCCTCGATCCCGAAAATCCACCCAAGACCTGGCCCGAAGTCGTACTCGCCGCAGCGAAGTTGAAGGCTTCAGGTCACAAGTGCCCCTATACGACCAGCTGGGTGAGCTGGACGCAGCTTGAAAGTTTCTCCGCCTGGCACAACACGGAGTTCTCGACGTTGCGCAACGGTTTCGGGGGTATGGGCACGCGGCTCGCGTTTAACACCCCACTGCAAGTGCGGCACATCGAAAACCTGGCCAACATGTCCAAGCAGGGGCTGTTTGTTTACAAAGGCCGTGGCAACACGGCGGATTCAGTGTTCGTTTCCGGCGAATGCGCGATGATGACCGGCTCGTCGGGGCTGTACGGCAACATCAAGAAAAACGCTAAGTTTGCCAACGGCATCTCGACGCTACCGTACTACCCAGACGTGGCCGGCGCGCCGCAGAACACGGTGATCGGCGGTGCCAGCTTGTGGGTAATGTCAGGCAAGAAGCCCGCCGAGTACAAAGGCGTGGCCGCGTTCTTTGACTACCTGTCGAAGCCCGACGTGCAGTCGGCGAGCCATAAGCGCACCGGCTACCTGCCGATTACGATGGCTGCGTACGACATGACCGATAAGGGCGGTTTTTACAAGCAGAATCCCGGCACCGACGTGGCCGTGACGCAGATGATCCGCAAGACCACCGACAAGTCGCGCGGTATCCGCCTGGGCAACTTCGTGCAGATCCGTACGATCGTCGATGAAGAGATGGAGGGAGTGTGGTCGGGCAAGAAAAGCGCGAAAGAGGCGCTCGACACGGCGGTCAAGCGCGGAAACGAGCAGCTCGAGCGGTTCGAGAAAGCGAACAAGGGTTGATCCAGTACTGCCAAAACCGCGGCCCACCGAGGCCGACGCTCTATTTCGAGTGCTCGGCCTTTTCTTCGACCTCTACGATGTCTCCTTCGCTGAACAGATACGTCCGCAGGTGCTTGTCGAACACCGGACTCACGCGTCGTAGATATTCGAGGCCCATCGATGCGTGCTCGATTTCTTCATCTCGATTGTGTTCGAGAATGCGCCGCAGCTGCTGATCTGTCGTGGCCTGGGCGCGTTGGTTGTACCAATCAACCGCCTCAAGTTCTTCCTGCACTGATTTGACGGCGCGTGAGAAATTCAGCGCCGCTTCGCTCATCTTGTGGTAGTCCTCATGCCACTCTGCACTGGTTGCCATGCAAACCTCCGGTTAAACAACACCGGGAAGCTTAAGGCCGTGCCAGAGCGGTGCGGCGCCTACGTGCGCAGCGACTTCGCGAACTCGATAAACCCGGCGGACGTCAACGGCCGGCCCAGCAGAAAGCCTTGCGCTTCATTGCACCCACAGTCCGTCACGAACGAAAGCTGCTCGTGAGTTTCGACGCCTTCGGCAACGACATGCAACCCAAGACCGCGCGCGAGGCTGGTGAGCGCGGCGACGATCTTGCAATCGGCCGGATCACTGGGCCCCGCTCGGACGAATTGGCCATCGATCTTGATCACGTCGACCGGAAAACGGCGCAGGTTTGACAGGCTGGAATAGCCGGTGCCGAAATTGTCGAGCGCGATCTTGACGCCCATCGCGTGCAGGCCGGATAACACCAGCTCAGCTTTGGCCCCGTCACGCATCAAGCTCGCTTCGGTGATCTCAATCTGCAGACGTTCCGCGTCGAGACCCGAATCAACCAGCGCCTGGCTCACCATCGGCAACAATGATCGCCCGCGGAATTCACGTGGTGACAGATTGACACTGACGACCGGCTCGCCAAGTCCTTCCGCGATCCATCGCATCGCCGCTCGGCACGCCTCGCGTAGAACGATCTCGCCGATTGGCACGATCAAACCAGTGTCCTCGGCGACGGAGAT
>JBDTQZ010000115.1:0-6144 GCA_039931935.1 Burkholderiaceae bacterium
AATGAGCGCAGCGCAGAACCGCTTCAAGCAAGCGAGCGCCCCCTCGGGGGGCAGCGCAGTCGCCGGAGGCGCAAGCGTGGGGGCCTGTACATGAGCGTCCATCCACCTGAGCCGTCTGCGTCGAAGCCGGTCACCCTGCTGCAGATCGCCGAAATGCGTGCGCGCGGCGAGCCGATCGCGATGCTCACCTGCTACGACGCCAGCTTCGCGCGGCTGCTCGACAGCTGCGGCGTCGACAGTGTGCTGGTCGGCGACTCGCTCGGTATGGTCATTCAGGGCCATGCATCGACACTGCCGGTCACAGTTGCAGACGTCGAATATCACGTGCGCGCGGTCGTGCGCGGTTTGCAGCGGGCATGGCTGATTGCCGACATGCCGTTCGGCAGTTACCAGGGTACGCCGCAGTCGGCGTTCGAAAACGCGGTGCGCCTGATGCAGGCTGGCGCTCAAATGGTCAAGATCGAAGGCGGAACCTTGCTCGCGCCGACGGTCGAGTTCCTCGTCGCGCGCGGCGTGCCGGTATGCGCGCATCTGGGACTCACGCCCCAATCGGTGCACGCGCTCGGCGGCTACCGCGTCCAGGGCAAGAGCGACGCAGCGGCGGACCAATTACTGCGCGACGCGCTGGCGCTGCAAACAGCAGGCGCGTCGATGCTGGTGCTCGAGCTGATTCCGGCTGCCCTCGCCGATCGAGTGACTCGCGAGTTGCAGATTCCGACGATCGGCATCGGCGCCGGCACCGATTGCTCCGGTCAGGTGCTGGTGCTGCACGACATGCTGGATGTGTTTCCGGGTAAGAAGCCACGCTTCGTTCGCAACTTCATGACGGGTGCGCCGGACATCGCCACTGCCGTGCGCAGCTATGTGCGAGCGGTAAAAGAGCGGACTTTCCCCGCCGCCAGCGAGGCGTTCTGATGAAAGTCGTTCACACGATCGAAGAACTGCGCGATCAGCTGCGCGGCCAGAATCGTGCTGCGTTCGTGCCAACGATGGGCAACCTACACGATGCGCACCTGGCGTTGATGAACATGGCGCACCAGCACGGCGACCCTGTGGTGGCGTCGATTTTTGTCAATCGGCTGCAGTTCGGACCCAATGAGGATTTTGACCAGTACCCGCGCACGTTGCAGGACGACATCGACAAGCTGCAGCGGCAGAACCGTGTCTACGTATTGTTCGCGCCGAATGAACGTGAGATGTACCCGGAGCCGCAGAACTATCGCGTCAATCCACCGTCGGATCTAGGCGACATTCTCGAAGGCGAATTTCGCCCCGGTTTCTTCGTAGGAGTCACGACCGTTGTATTGAAGCTTCTGTCATGCGTTCAACCCAAGGTCGCGGTGTTCGGCAAGAAGGACTACCAGCAATTGATGATCGTGCGTAACATGTGCCGCCAATTTGCGCTGCCGACCGAGATTGTTCCGCACGAGACAGTGCGCGACACGGACGGACTTGCGCTGTCATCGCGCAATCGGTTCCTGTCGCCAATCGAACGCGAAGAAGCGCCGCGGCTTTATCAAATGTTGAATCAGGCGCGGGATCGCCTGCTCGCGGGTGAAGTGAACCTTGATCGCATCGAGGGGGATGCGCAGCTCGAACTCGCCAGCGCGGGGTGGAAAGTCGACTACCTAGCAGTGCGTCGGCGGCGCGACTTGCACAAGCCGACCGCCGACGAAGTTGCATCACGCGAACCCTTGGTGGTGCTCGCAGCGGCGATGCTCGGCACAACGCGCTTGATCGACAACCTCGAAATCTAGGTGAACGATTGTCTCCGGCCGCTCGCTATCGCTCGCTTAACGTTCGCTACGCTCACGTAAGCCTCGACGAAGCCGGGCGGCTACGCAATCGTTCTAGGCCGGATTAGGAGTCGCCCGGCTTTCAGCGATAATCCGCGTCCCAATTCGGCCGGGCTGGCGGAACTGGTAGACGCGCCGGACTCAAAATCCGGTTCTGGTAACAGAGTGTGGGTTCGATTCCCTCGCCCGGCACCACTTCATGGCCGGTAAAGCCATGCAGATTGATACCGAACTTTCTCTCGCTGATTTTGATTTCGACTTGCCGCGCGAGCTGATCGCGCAGGATCCGCTGCCCGATCGTGCGGCCAGTCGGCTGCTGCGCGTTACGTACGAGGCCCTTGAAGATCGGCGATTTAGCGAAGTTGAGTCGCTTCTGCGGCCCGGCGATTTGCTGGTACTCAACGACACGAAGGTGATCAACGCGCGGCTGTTGGGACGCAAGTCGAGCGGCGGCAAAGTCGAAGCATTGATTGAGCGTGTGGTTGAGCCGACGCTCGCACTCGCGATGGTTCGCACCAGTCACGCGCCAACACGCGGTACGCAGCTGGTATTTGAAGAATCGGTGCACGTAACGGTCGAAGGACGGCAAGACGATTTCTTTATGCTGCGCTTCGACCGCGACGTCCAGGCAGTTCTGCAGCAACACGGCCGGGTGCCGTTGCCACCGTATATCGATCATCCAGCCGATTCGGTTGATGCCCTTCGGTATCAAACCGTCTACGCGGTGCAGCCGGGCGCGGTGGCAGCGCCAACGGCCGGCCTCCACTTCACTCCGGATCTGTTGAGTCGTCTTCAGAGTACCGGCATCGAGTTGGCGCACGTCACGCTGCACGTCGGTGCCGGCACATTCCAGCCGGTTCGCTCCGAGCGTATTGCCGAGCACCGAATGCACTCCGAGCGTTACCAAATTTCGGAGGTTGCCGCGCAAGCGATCAACGCAGCGCGCGCAACGCGCCGTCGCGTCATTGCAGTCGGCACGACCAGCCTGCGCGCACTGGAATCGGCGGCGAAAGGCTCGGAAGCGGAAGTTCGTCCCGGCGCCCGCGAAACCGCGCTCTTCATTACGCCGGGTTTTCACTTTCGTGTCGTCGATCTGCTGCTGACCAATTTTCATTTGCCGAAGTCGACGCTGTTGATGCTCGTTTCCGCGTTCGCTGGTTTCGATCGCATTAGGGCCGCCTATGCGCATGCGATCGAACAGCGGTACCGCTTCTTCAGCTACGGCGACGCGATGTTGCTCGAGCGCGCCCGATGAGCATGTCGTTTGAGGTTATTGCGCGTGACGGCGCGGCGCGTACAGGCCGATTGACGCTGGCGCACGGTGACGTTGAAACACCTGTGTTCATGCCCGTAGGCACTTACGGCACTGTCAAGGCGATGGCTCCCGATGAGCTGGGCGAACTCGGTGCGCAGATCATTCTCGGCAATACGTTTCATCTGTGGTTGCGCCCCGGACTGGACGTCATAGCCAGGCATTACGGTCTGCATCGATTCATGGGATGGACACTGCCGCTGCTGACGGATTCCGGCGGATTTCAGGTTTTCTCGCTCGGAAAATTGCGCAAGATCAGCGAGGACGGCGTTCAGTTCGCCTCGCCAATCAACGGCGATCGGCTCTTTCTGACGCCCGAGGATTCGATGCGTATCCAGCACGCACTCAACTCGGACATTGCGATGGTGTTCGACGAATGCACACCGTATCAAATCGACGACCGAATCGCCACGCAAAGCGAAGCGGCTGAGTCGATGCGGCTTTCGCTGCGCTGGGCACAGCGCAGCGCAACCGAATTCAACCGTCTGCGAACCTCGAACGGTCTATTCGGCATCGTGCAGGGAGGCATGTTCGAAGCACTGCGTGACGAATCGCTCACCGCACTCGTTGACATGGATTTTGATGGCTACGCGATTGGCGGGCTTTCGGTCGGTGAACCGAAAGAAGAAATGATGCGCATCCTCGCGCACACCGCACCGAAGATGCCGACCGACAAGCCGCGTTATTTAATGGGCGTCGGTACGCCGGAAGACCTGATCGAGGCTATCGGGGCCGGTATCGACATGTTCGATTGCGTGCTACCGACGCGCAACGCCCGTAACGGCTGGCTGTTTACTCGCTACGGAGACATCAAGCTGCGCAACAGCCGCTATCGCAACGATACGGGGCCGCCCGATGAAACCTGCGGCTGCCCGGCATGTCGAAGATTCACCCGCGCGTACCTGCATCACCTGCAGCGGGTCAATGAGATTCTCGGAGCGCGGCTGAACACGATTCACAATCTCTATTACTACCTCGACCTCATGAAGCAGGCGCACGCGGCCATCGCGGCCCAACGATTCAGCGAATTCCGTGTGCAATTCGCGCACGATCGCAGGCGCGGCGTTTGAGAGAGGCGCCGTTATAATCGCGCGCCGCGTTTCCCTCTCAGTCGTGTCCGAGTAACCAAAGGCACCCATCATGTTCTTCATCAGTAACGCTTTTGCCCAGGCTGCACCCGCCGCTCAATCCGGAGCCGAGTCGTCGTTCATGTCGATAGGATTCATGGTGTTGATCTTCGTCGTTTTCTACTTTTTCATGATCCGCCCGCAGGTCAAGCGCCAGAAAGAGCACAAGTCGATGGCCGACGCGCTGAAAAAGGGCGATGAAGTGATCACAGCCAGCGGCATCGTGGGCAAGATCACCGAAATCAACGATCAGTTCGTGACGGTGCAGATCGCAGCCGTGAACGGGCAACCGGTTCAGATCTCGATGCAGAAAATGGCGGTGCAGACCGTGCTGCCGAAAGACACGTTCAAGCCTGCATGAACCGTTATGCACTCTGGAAGTATGTTGTTATTGCGGTCGCACTGATCCTCGGAGCGATCTACACGCTTCCTAATTTCTACGGCGAGTCGCCGGCGGTTCAAGTTTCGTCGGGGCGGCAAACAGTCAAGATCGATCCAGCGCTAATGGCGCGCATCGAGTCGATCCTGAACGAAGCAAAGATTTTGCACGAGGCTGTGTACTTCGACACGATCGGAACCAACTCGACCGTGCGCATGCGCTTCGCTGACACGGACACGCAACTGAAGGCGAAGGACACGCTTCAGAAGGCACTTAATCCCGACACCGACGATCCCGCTTACATCGTCGCGCTGAACCTGATTTCGAACACGCCGCGCTGGCTTGTCGGTCTGCGTGCGCTTCCGATGTATCTGGGCCTCGACCTGCGCGGCGGCGTTCACTTTCTGCTGCAGGTCGACATGCGCGCAGCGATTGACAAGCGGCTCGATACGCTGACTTCGGACATCCGCACGCTGTTGCGCGAAAAGAATGTCCGGCATGCTGGAATCAATAAGACGCCGGCGTCGATCGACATCCGCTTCCGCGACGCGGAGATGCGAACGCGCGCACAGGATTTGTTGCGTACACAAGTGCCGGAGCTGGCGCAGCGAGATGCGGGAAGCGGTGACGATTTAACACTCATCGGAACGCTGACACCGGCAGCGCAGAGAGCGATTCAGGATTCGGCGCTTCGGCAGAACATTTCCACCCTGCACAACCGCGTCAATGAACTGGGCGTCGCCGAGCCGGTGATTCAGCAACAGGGCGCTGACCGGATCGTCGTGCAGCTTCCAGGTGTGCAGGATGTCGCGCGGGCCAAGCAGCTGCTCGGCCGCACTGCGACGCTTGAAATACGACTGGTGGATCAAGACGCGATGGCGGCCGGAACACCGGGCGCATTGACCGTGCCCCAGCGTGATGGCCAGTCGATCAAGCAAATTCCGCTAAAGCGTGAGATCGTCGCCACAGGTTCGCAGTTGAACGGCGCGTCGGCCACGCTTGATCAGCATCAACGTCCGGCCGTGTCGGTGCGACTCGATGAGACCGGTGGCAGATCGATGCGCACCGCGTCGCGCGAAAACATCGGACGGCTGATGGCGATCGTGTTGTACGAGCGCGGAAAAGGCGAAGCGATCTCGGTTGCAACGATCCAGGGCGAGTTCGGCAACCAGTTTCAGATCACCGGCAATTTCACTGTTCAGGAAACCGCCGACCTAGCACTGCTGATCCGCTCCGGCTCGCTGGCAGCGCCGATGGAAATCATCGAAGAGCGCACGATCGGCCCCAGTCTCGGCGCCGAGAACATAGAGCGCGGGTTCAAGTCGACTCTCTACGGGTTCGCGGCAATTGCCGTTTTCATGATCCTTTACTACCGCATGTTCGGCCTGATTTCAGTCGCCGCACTGACCGTTAACCTGATGCTGCTTATCGCGCTGCTGTCCTTATTGCAGGCGACCTTGACGCTGCCCGGTATCGCGGCCATCGCGCTGACGCTCGGCATGGCGATCGACGCCAACGTGCTGATCAACG
>JBDTQZ010000116.1:0-6141 GCA_039931935.1 Burkholderiaceae bacterium
ACATGCAAAACGCCTGACGCTGTTCGGCGTCTCCAACAAGCGGCGCACCAAGGAACAGCGAGCGGCTGCCGTCCCGCGCTTTGTCGCGGAGGTGATGCCGCATTTCGCGGCAAGGCGAATCAAGCCGCAGATCGACCAGGTGATGGACTTCGCGCGGTTGGCGGAGGGCAAGGCGCGCATGGAAGCGGGCACGCACGTGGGGAAGATCGTTCTGCGAATGCCGATCGCATCCTGATATTCAACTGCAAGGAGACAGTTCAATGAAAAGTACGAAACTGGTTTTGGCGATGGCCCTCGCCGCTTGCGCCTGCACAACCTGGGCACAGTCCACGGCCTATCCCAACAAGCCGATCCGCCTGGTGGTCGGTTTTGCGCCCGCGGGGGCGGCCGACTATGTGGCGCGTGCCATGAGCGATGCGTTCAGCAAAGCACTCGGGCAGCCGGTGATCGTCGAGAACAAGCCGGGCGCCGGCTCGAGCATCGCTGCGGATATCGTCGCCAAGTCACCGGCAGACGGGTACACATTACTGATCGCGAGTCCAAGCAGTATTTCAGTGAACCCGGCCCTGAATCCCAAGCTGTCGTACAAGCCAGCTGATCTCATGCCCGTCACCAAGATAACGACGTCACCCCTCGTGCTCGCGGTCAATCCGAGCACCGGTATCCGCACCGTGCCCGAGCTGATTGCTGCAGCCAAGAAGGACCCCGGCAAGCTCAACTACTCCTCGTCGGGCAACGGATCAGCTCCGCACCTCGGCGCGGCACTTTTCACGCAGCTGACAGGCGCGGAGATGACGCACATTCCGTATCGCGGCGGTGCCCTCGCAATCCAGTCAGTGATGGCAGGCGATACGCAGGTCACCTTCGGGACCTCGCCCTCGGTGCTGCCGCAGGTCAATGGAGGAAGGCTGCGCGCGATCGCCGTCAGCACTCGCGAGCGTGCGCCGCTGGTGCCCGACCTGCCCGGAATGAAAGAGGCTGGCCTGCCAGAGTACAACCTCGAGTTCTGGTACGGCATATTCGTGCCCGCCGGCACGCCGCCCGCCATCGTCAAGAAGATCTACGACGCGACTCTCGCAGCGATGCAACTGCCGTCGGTCAAGGCTTCGCTGGCGCGCGAGGGGACCGACGTGTCCCTGTCTTCCTCTCCAGAGCAGTTCGCCAGTTTCCTGGTGGAAGACGGCAAGTTCTGGACGAACCTGGTCAAGACCGCCAAGGTCAAGGTCGAATGAGAATCACGCACGGTTACTGCATATCTGTTCCTCCAACATAGAACTGCGAAGCTGGATCACACTCTTTCAAAGCGGACACTCGGGTCGCGGAATGGCGCCGCGATAAAGTTCGAAGTGGTCTGTCCCTCATGCTCGGCTATCCTTGAAATTCATCCGAGCCTAAATTAATCCCTTCCGCGCGGGCGAGGGCAACCACGAATGATTCGCAGCGGACCACGCTGGACGCTATTCCAGAAATACGCCGCGTACTGCGCTGGACTGGTGAGTGTTGCGCTGTTGGTCAGTGGTTTGACGGGTTCGTACTTCGCCTACCGGGAGACGCGCGCGCTGGTTGAAGAAGTGCAGCGTGAAAAGGCACGTGCCGCCGCGCAGCAGATCGAGCAGTTCGCGCAGACGATCGAAAGCCAACTGAAGGCCGCCTTCGTATTGCGGCCCGATAGCGGGTCCACCGATCTGCAGGAACAACATTTCGAACTGCTGCGACTGCTGCGGCAGGCTTCGGCCATCGTTGACCTTGGCTGGATCGACGCGTCCGGTCGGCAACAGCTCAAAGTGTCGCGTGTGGATCCCGACGAAATCGGCCGCGGCCAGGATTTGTCGGATCATCCCGCCGTGGCGGCGACGCTCGGCGGCAAGTCCTACTTCAGCTCCGTCTACTTTCGCAAGGAAAGCGAGCCGTATTTCTCCGTCGCTACACCGGGTACGCGTCCCGATACAGGCGTGATGCTCGCTGAAGTGAATTTGAAGTTTGTTCGAGACCTCGTGTCGGCGATCAAGGTCGGCACCACGGGTCGTGCGTATGTGGTGGATGCCAGCGGCACGCTGATCTCGCACCCCGACCTCAGCCTTGTGCTGCGCCGGACCGATTTGTCGAACATCGAGCCCGTGCGCTCGGCGCTCGTCGAACCCGGGCGAGCGGTCGGCGCAATCACGATCGCGAGTGCCGCGTCCGACGGCACTGATCGCCAGGTACTGACCGCCGAGGCATCGATCCCCGCGCTGGGTTGGCACGTATTCGTCGAACAGCCGCTCGCCGAAGCATTCGAGCCGGTCTATGCGTCGGTTGTGCGGACCGGCGTGCTGCTCGCCGCCGGCATTGCACTCGCTTTGGCGGCCAGCCTGGCACTGGCGCGCAAGATGACGGCGCCGATCCGGGCCCTCACCGAGAGCGCACGGCGTATCGGCGAGGGTCGCTTAGAGGAGCGCGTGACAGTGGCGACCGGCGATGAGTTGGAAGCGCTCGGCGAAGAGTTCAATCGCATGGCGCAGCGGCTGCGCGAGTCGTACGCCGGACTGGAGCAGAAGATCGAGGAGCGCACGATTCAACTCGCAGCGGCCAATATCGCGAAGTCGCGCTTCCTGGCGGCTGCGAGCCACGATCTGCGCCAACCCGTGCACGCGCTTCGCTTGTACGTCGCACAGTTGCACGATGCGGCAAGCGACGAGCAGCGCCATCGGCTCTACGCAAAGCTCGATGCTTCGAGCGCGATCGTGGCTGAGTTGATCGAGACCTTGCTCGATATCTCCAAGCTCGATGCCGGAGCCGTCACACCGCGGCCGGCTGAATTCGGAATCCAGTCGCTGCTGAATCGAATCGAGAACGCATTTTCGGCCGGCGCGCGGGCCAAAGGCTTGCGCTTGCGCATTCGCCCATCGCCGCTTCGCGTTTGGACGGATCCGCTGCTGTTGGAGCGCATTGTGATGAACCTCGCCGCGAACGCGGTTCGGTACACGCGCGAGGGCGGCGTCCTGATCGGCTGCCGCCGCCGCGCCGGCGTGGCGCGGATCGAAATCTGGGATACCGGGGTCGGCATCGCGCCCGATCAGACGAAGCGCATCTTCGAGGAGTTCTATCAGGCGCCTCGGCACGCAGACGACGGAGTCAAAGGTATCGGCCTGGGTCTGGCGATCGTTGACCGTCTTGCGGAACTGCTGGGTCTGCCGATCGGTCTTCGCTCGGTCGAAGGTCGCGGTTCGATGTTCGCGGTGACGATTCCGATGGCAGCGCAAGCGGGCACGGCTGAAACCGCGCAGGGTGTCGAGCCCCGCGCGAGCATGCGCTTCGATGGCGCGCTGGCACTGGTCGTTGACGACGACGCTGAGTCACGCGATGCGGTCGCCGGATTGCTGGTGCAATGGGGTTGGCGCGTCATCGCTGCGCGCGACGGCGATGCTGCCGTTACGGCGCTCGGTGTTCCGGGCATGCCGGTCGACGTGATCATCTGCAACTTCGGGTCCGCCGACATAGCGCTCGGCACGCACGTCATTCAGCGCGTGCGCTCCGTGTGCGGCGGCGATGTGCCGGCAATCATCATAAGTGCCGAAGCGACTGCCGAACTTCGGGATTCGGCACGGAGCGCCGGGTTGCATCTGCTGACGAAGCCGCTACGGGCAGCCAAGCTGCGGACCCTGCTGCACTACCTGCACGGTCAACGCGCCACGGCGGACCACGTTTCTAGCTGAAAACCGCGTCGTCGGCCAATAGCTGCTCGGCGGTCAGCCCGAGGCGGTTCGCCGCAATGACGGCCTGGGTACGCGTTGAGACCGCCAGCGCGTTCAGTACGGCCGTGACATGGACTTTGACGGTGCGTTCGGCCAGTCCAAGCACGCGACAGATTTCCTTGTTCGATTTTCCCTCCATCACGAGCGCGAGCACCTGACCCTGACGCCGCGTCAATGCCAGCTCGGACTGCGAACGCGGGCCCTGCTGAGGATGAATCCGATCGACTGAATCTGCGAGTCGCCCGTCGCCGTCGGCGATCGCTTCGGGTGGCAGGTACACGCTACCGGACAGAACCAGCCGCGCCGCGTTCAGGATCACATCCTTTGCCGCCAGCTTTGGAATGAATCCCATCGCGCCGTGCTTTATCGCTTGCAGTACGGTTGCTCGATCGTGGGCCATCGACAGAATGACGATCGGCATTGCCGGCTGCTCGCCCCGCAAGAGATCGAGCGCATCGAAACCCCGAGTTCCCGGCAAGTGCAAGTCGAGCACCACAAGATCGATGTCGGAGTGCGCGCGCACGAGTTCCAGCGCACTCGCGCTATCGCAGGCCTGCAGAATCGTCACTGCGCTGTCGAGTTGTGCGAGCAAACTCGCAATCGCATCGCGCACCAGCGGGTGATCGTCGACGACCAGGATCTTCACGGTAACGATCTCTCGCGCACTCCGCGCATGTGCTCCCGGCGCTTTTGCGACGAGAGCAGCGATCAGTCTACGCCGCGCATCGTCCATTGCCGCTTTGCCCTTCAGGGCTAGCCCCCTGGTCCGATTGCGACGGGCGGGCGAGCTCCTTACTCTGCACTGCATGTCTCCCTTCGGAGGCGATACGGAAAAGGAGACTCCATGAACACGCTCCGCCTAGTTGCAGTTGCAACGTGCGCTTTGCAGCTGGCGTTGGCACCGACGGCGCGGGCCGACGTCGTTACCGACTGGAATCAAACGGCAATGCAGGCAGCCGAAGCGGCGAGACTTCCGCCTCCGCCGCACACGCGCGTGATGGCGATGGTGCATGCCGCCATTTACGACGCTGTCAACGCGATCGATCGACGCCACATCGTGTATGCGGTCGATGTCAAGGCGATGTCGAGTGCCTCGATAGAAGCAGCGGCCGCGGCCGCCGCGAATGGCATCCTGACGCGCGTGTTTCCGGCGCAGCAGATGACACTCGATGCGGCGCTCGCTGCTTCACTGGCGCAGGTAGCCGACGGCGATGCAAAGGTGCAAGGTGTTGCGATTGGCCGCGAGGTCGCCGCAAAAATCTTCGAGATGCGCAAAGACGATGGCGCAAATCAGAAAGCGCAGTACAGCATTTCGAGCGGGCCCGGCGTTTATCAGCTGACGCCGCCGATGAACGCTCAGCCCGTATTGCCGCACTGGCGCTCAGTGAGGCCGTTTTTCCTGAAAAGCGCTTCGCAGTTCGCAATGGAAGGGCCGCCTGCGCCTAACAGCGCCGCGTTCGCGGCAGATCTCGACGAGGTACTTCAAATCGGCGGACGCAACAGCACAAAGCGCACCAATGAGCAGACGGCGACAGCACTCTTCTGGGCCGTTTCCGAGGTGCCGCCGCTTAACGCGCTGGCGCGCCGCGGGGCAGCCGAGAAGAACCTCAGCGTCGCGGATAACGCGCGACTGTTCGCCTACCTCAATATGGCGATGGCCGACGCGTTGATCGCTGGTTTCGAAGCAAAGTACAAGTACAACCACTGGCGCCCCATGACCGCGATTCGTGCGCCGAAACTCACCGGGGCCCAGAGCGCCGCGGCGGACTCGAGCTGGGAACCGATGCTGGTTACTCCGCCGCACCCCGAATACCCCTCCGCGCACTGTCTCGCGACCGGGGCTGCAGCCCAGGTGTTGGTCGCATTTCTTGGCACCGACAAGATTCAGATCGCACTGACGCAGCCAATACCACTTGGCGTGCATCGCAGTTTTACGACGGTTTCGCAAATTGTGAAGGAAATGGAAGACTCCCGAGTGTGGGGAGGCATCCACTTCCGTACGGCCAACGAACACGGCACGCGGCTCGGCCGGCAAGTCGGCGAGTACGGAATGCAAACCTACCTGCAACCGGTTGGCACCGTGGCAGCAATCGAGTGAGCGCCCAGGAGCTTTGGGATCGTCTTCTGTGCCACTGTCGAGAGGAGAAAGCAATGAGCAAAGGACGCAGACTTCCCGTTGTTCGCATGCTGACCGGAGCAGCGCTCTGCGCCGCCGTCGGCGCCTCGGTCGAGGCAGCGCCGGTAAAGGTCGAGGCACTTATCGCCACGACCGCAGAATCGAAGCTGGAGTTCACCGATGGCAGCAAACATTACCTGCTTGCCATCCAGCGCGAAGGCAAGGCGACCGGGACTGGGCCGCTGGCCGGCGCAACGATGCTGGAGTGGGGAATGCATGACGTTACTCCCG
>JBDTQZ010000117.1:0-6075 GCA_039931935.1 Burkholderiaceae bacterium
GCGCTGGCCGAACTCATGGCAGACGCGAATCCCGACTCGCGGCCGCTTTGGAGGGATGCACACGATTGGTATCGACTCGAGAAACCCTCTCCTGAAGTCGAAGTTCAGCGGGCCGCCTATCTTGATCTAGCAGCGCACATCAGCAGGACACTCATCGAGCCCCTAGCAGATGTGATTCGAGGGCACGACCATATCGTCGTTTCGGCGGACTCAGCGCTGGCACTCATACCAGTGGAAGCGCTGCCATTCAACGGCGCACCGCTACTCCGTACCGTAAACGTAACCTATGCACCGTCGGCTGCCGTCTTTTGGCTAAGCCAGGGAAGAGCCTCATCATTGCAGAAACACGGCAAGCGCATAGGGCTGTTCGCCATCGGCGGCGTCGAGTACGGGTCGGATAGCCCGCAACCGAGCAACGATGCTTTTTCGTTGCCAAAGGACGAAAGGCTCGACATCGCCGCACTTGGGCGTCGAGCATCGCGCCGAAATCGCCCGTTGACTCCGCTGCCGGGATCTCTGCGTGAAATCGAGCAGGCAGCTACGCACATGAAATCACATGGAACGCGCACAGTCGTTGGCGACGGAGCAAACAAGTCAACGCTTGAATCGATGAATCGCAGTGGCGAGCTTCAACAATTCCGAATCGTGCTGATTTCTGCCCACGGTGTTCTGGACTCCGAGAACCCGTCGCTTAGCTCAATCGTTCTGTCACCTGATCCGTCCGGCGATCGGTTTGTTACGGCCGCCGACTGGATGACGTATCGCCTCGCCAGCGATCTGATCATCGCCTCAGCTTGTGAGACCGCGCTTGGCGGACAGGTCAATGGCGAGGGCATCACTGGTCTTCCCTTCGCTTTTCAAGCGGCCGGAAGCGCGCGATCGCTTTTGACGCTTTGGCGTGTTGACGACATGGCGACTGCACGGTTTATCGACGCGTACTTCGCACGGCTTGCGCGAGGTGAGCCTCCCGCGCAAGCGCTCCGTGCCGTAAAGCTGCAGTTCATGGCCGACTCGCGCCTTAGAAGTCCCTTCTACTGGGCGCCGTTCGTGTTGTACGGGGCAGCAGATTCGCAGTAGCAGCCAGTTCTACAGCGTCTCATTTCCGGCTATTGAGAGGCCACAACGAAACCAACACAAGTCTTGCCTACACAATCTCCTTGAGCGCACTGGCCGATAACTGTGGCGCCTGCTAGCGCTTGGTGCTCGGTTTCTTTGTTCAGACGCCACCAGGCGAGGAGCTTGTCAAAGTCTCCGTCGAACTTTCGCCAGCCGCAACTGTTCGGTGACAACGCCGCACATCTCGATCTCATCGTCTAGCAATGTCCCGGCGATCGCGGCGTAGTCGCACATCCAAAATAGTCGTTCGAGTTCTATGGCGCCGCTGACGGCCGCCACCGATTGGGTTAACGAAGTCATGTTTGTCCGTTAGCGGGTCGCTACCGGACGCAGCAGAAAACTCGGCACTCTCGTACTTCACTGACGCATGAGCAGGCGTGGTGAGCGCGATCACCGCGAAGGAGAAAACCAGCGTCAGGTCTGCGGCAACTTTAAAGGCAAGCGCAAGCCTTACTTGACATCACCCTGAGCACAGTGCCCGGTGACTTCTGCGCCTAGCAACGCTTGGTGCTCAGTTTCCTTGTTTAGACGCCACCAGGCGAGCAGCTTTTCAGAGTCGCCATCTAACTTTATGCGCTGCAATGCTTCAGTGGCGGCGCCGCACATCTCGACCTCATTGGCCTCCAGCGTTCCGGCGGTCGCAGCGTAATCGCACATCCAGAACAGCCGCTCGAGCTCTCTGGCTCCGTCGGTGGCTTCCGCCGATTTCTGCGGGTTGATGAAGTCATGCTTGTCGACGAGCGGCTCGCTGACCGGTGCAGCCACGGACTCGATACTTGCCTGTGCAGGCGTGGTAACCGCGAGCACTGCGAAGAAGGCCGCGAGCAATAGAGCCGCGGTGGCCCCGGAAGGCAGTGCACGCTCGACTGCGGCCATCGCTTCTGGGCTTGAGTTGATCATCAGCTTGTCGGTACGCGTACGTCCTCCGTTGATTAGCCCATCGCGTGCCGTGCTTTGGATGACTGCACTGTGATCCGCGGGAAGCCTGAGGTCGTTGCGCTGTGACGCTCCACGAAAGTGGAATCTTCCTCTCTCGCAGAGCGCTTCAGCACAACGACTCGATTGATTTGCATGCCGACACTGCGTCGCATCCCCTCGGATGCACGCAAATGAAACATGCCGACCTTCACCTGACTCAGCTGACTGACAACCAAGCAGACGGTCACGCTCGTGTGCTGGAACATCTCCGCCAACTTTCCAACGACGACCTTGCGCTGCGCTTCGGCATGGCGCGCGTTAAGGATGAGACGTTGGTGAGCTATGTCCGCGGCCTGAGCTTTGAGCGCGATGTCGTACTGGCGATACAAGACTCGCTCGGCAACGTCGTTGCCATCGCGCACGCCGCGCGCTACGAGGTGCTTTTGACAACCCGGCGCGAAGCGCGTGCCGAGGTATCGTTTTCAGTCGTGCCCGCGCACCGCGGCTGCGGTCTCGCTCATTTGCTGATGCGGGCAATCATCGAAGCAGCCGCGGAAGCAGGCATCGATCGGCTGTGCGGTCAGTGCGTTAGCGCCAACCGGCCAATGCGTACCGTGTTCGCGCATAGCGGCTGGAACATCGAAGTCGACAGCGGTGAGGTCGTGGCAGCGTTGACGGTGCGACAACATGCTCCCGGGATCCACGTGCAGACGATCTGACCACGCAGCACGCTTTCTGCGGTAGCGTGGCGCAGCCTGATGAAATGGAGTAACCGGTGCCGTCCAGCTGTTTGCAAAAACTGCTGCTGAGCGTAGCTGTGGCTTTCTTAGCCCTGCCACTTCATGTCACAGCCGAGGAAGTGCTGCGCTACGTCGGCAAGGCGGAGATCTCAACTCCGGTTGGCTATTCCTGTTATCCCGACATGGCGGGCATTGTCGACGTTGTCCTTGTTCTTGCGCAGGAAAGTCGATCGTCGCGTGGTTACCTGATATTCAATCCGGGGCTTGCAGTCGACATCGAGCGCGAACACGGCAGCGAAGCTTGGACGATTCCGGCCCTGCCCATAGGTGAGTCGCGCACGCCATTTTTTTTGCCGCGGCAGATCCGGATCACGGGTACCGGTGGCGATTTGACATTGACGGTTGACTGGAAGCCCTACGCTGATTGCGTGGCTGCTACCACGACGGCCGCTCTGAAGCTCGATCCCACACCCGCGCTCGCTGCAACCGACTTCGCGCGGTACGAGCGCCGCGACGCTTTGACGCGGAGCGTTCGAAACGCCGCAAACGGCCAAGCGTCAGAGCGCAAACGCGCCGGCACCGATCTGCTTGACTTTCTCACATCCGAGTTAGGTCCCGTGCACCCCGAGACCATAGAGGCGGCTGTCGAACTCACTGAACAGCGCAACAAGGCGGAGCCGTACGATCCTGAGGCGATGCGGACGATGGCACGCGCGATAACCGAGCATCCCGCCGCCACTCGCTCCGTGCTTCGAGTACAGCAGGCGCAATGCCAGGCAGAAGCCGACGCCGGCGTATGGCGCGATGCGCTGACATCGTGCTCGAAGCTGGTCGCGGCGCAGGCGCCAGTGTTGCATCGGCTGCATGAGGATGTTCTGGAGGCCCTTTTTAGCTTGTCGCACGCGCACGCAAGAACGGGCGATGGCGTCACCGCATTGGCGGCAGGTAAAGATGCGTATCTGCGTACTGTGGAACGCCATGGTCGCAATTCAGCGCAGGCAGGAAACGCCGCTTATACGTATTTCCTGCGCCTTTTCGAGCTGGGCCGAGGCGTCGAAGCGCTGGACTTGGCAGAGCAGTCCTATGAGATTCGACTGAAGCACTACGGCCTAAACGACACTCGGACCCTAGAGGCCCTGAACGCCATCGGCGTAATTAACAGCTCTCACTTGGCTCGGCCCGAGATTGCATTACCCATTTTTTTTCAAGTTCGCGATGAAGCGCTGCGGAACGGTGTGCCGAAAGACCTTCGACAACTGGCTACGGTCACTTTCAATGTGGCGAATACACAATACAGAATGCGCCTGTTCAAGGAAGCGCTGGAAAGCAGCCGTGAAGCAGATCGGCTGAGCCGGGCAGCCTTCCCCGCAACCGCGCGCCAGCGCTATTCGCCGACGCAAGTTCAAGTGCGTGCTCTGGCAGCCCTCGGCGCGCGAGATGAAGCGCTTGCACTCGCGCGCAAATCCTTGGGCGAGGCTGAGTCAAATCTTCCAAATGATTTTTATACCGTGGCTCGCGCAGCGCAGTTGCTAGCGGACCAGGTATCAGGTCATGGAAGTTTGGAATCGCTTGAAGTTTGGGAGCGCGCATATCGGCTGGGCAAGCAGGGCATTCCACGCACTGATGTTCAAATGATCGGGTTGATTCGCAGCTATGCAGACGAACTCGATCGGCACGGGAAACATGCCGATGCAATCGAAAAGCGGCACGAGTTGGTGGAAAGTGTCGAAGCCCTAGTGGCGCAGGGCTCTGCGCTCGGGGATGCACGTGCCTCGGCATTCAAACAGTGGGCGGAGTCATATCGGCGGCTCGCACGTAATCTACTCGATGAAGGCCGTTCCGAGAATGCCTTGGAGATAACCGAGCGCGCGAAGTCTCGCCTGCTACTGGAATCGATTGCATTGCGCGGGGCCGCTGATGTTGTGCAGATGACGCTCGAAGAGCGCGCGCAACTTTCGCGTTTACGCGATCAGCTCCAGCGGGCGGATCTCCGCTTGGCTGCCAGCGAAGCGAGTTCACGAACGATAGTCGAGATCGAGCGTAATCGCGTTGCGCGCGAGCTTGATGCGCACGTCAAGGCTCTGCGGAGCCGTTACCCGCGCTTTGGAAAACTGACGGAGATTCAACCGGCCAGCAGTGAAGCAGCGCAAGCTGTATTGCCGCCTCGCGCAGTCCTTGTGAACTTCGTTGTCGGCGAGCGAGATCTGCTGCTGTTTGCAATCGCGCGCGATCGGCCGTTGGTGGCGATTCGACGTGAGTTACCCCCGGGGTTGCGTGAAAGCGTCAACGCATACCGCCTCGCGCTGCTGCCGCCAGAGCAGCGAGAGGGATATGAACTCTGGCTCCTCGGCAACGGCTCATTTGTTGCCAGCACCCGCCGTCCCGATGCCGCGGCGTCCGCCGTTCGTGATGCGCAACTCATCGGCCACTGGCTCGCGCAACACCTGCTCAACCCGATCGCGGCCATTCTGCGCGATCACGAGCACTGGATCATTTCACCCGATAGTGAGCTGGCGCATTTGCCGTTTGAAGCTTTGCCCTGGAACGGAGGCAGAGTCGTCGATCAGAAACAGGTCTCGACTACGCAATCGGTCAGCGTGTATGTGTTGGGACGGCAGTCGGCAAACGTCACGCGAGGATCGACCGGCGGACTAAGCTCGGCGTCGCGATGGTTGGGCCTCGGCGCTCCGGATTACGCCGTGCTGAACCTCGGTCTGAACGCGGAGGCGGCGGCCGCGCCCCGGGTCTCTGGCTTGCGTTCGGTTCGCCAGCAAGCGACTTTACGCAGTGAGTTCGCGCCATTGCCTAATGCCCGGGAAGAGCTCCAACTGGTGGCGAAGTCGTTTAAACAACCGACGTTGATTGTTGGGGCGGCCGCAACCGAGGAACGGCTTCGTCAACTCGACAAAAGCGGTGATCTCTCTCGTTTTCAGATCCTCCATCTTGCTGCGCATGGATTCGTCCATCCGCAACAACCATCGCTGTCTGCGGTCGTTCTCGGCGCTGATGGCACTCCGGGCACTGACGGCGACGGCTTTGTGACCGCGTCCGAATGGATCGGGCTGACGCTTAGTAGCGAACTGATCGTCTTGTCTGCGTGCGAAACGGCGTTGGGCCCAACCGTGTCTGGTGAGGGTGTGCTCGGACTTCCCTATGCATTATTCGTTGCAGGTAATCGAAATGCCGTATTGACGCTGTGGTCCGTCGCCGACCATGCCACATCGCTGTTCATGCGACAGTTTTTCACGCGCGTTGTGAAAGGACATTCAGCCGCGGGGGCGCTGTCGGCAACAAAGCGCGA
>JBDTQZ010000118.1:0-6059 GCA_039931935.1 Burkholderiaceae bacterium
CGGGGTCGGTCGAATTTCGCGGTGCGCGATAGTCGCGCGCCGAATCTTTCATTTGAGGAATAGAGCATGATTCGCAGGTTCGCTGTTGCAGTCTTCGCCTTGGCACTTGGCGCGTTGGCGATCACGTCAGCGCCTCAGTTCACTTCGAACGTGTCGGCACAGCCGACTGTCGGCTCTGCGCCGGTCCAGGTGTTGCCGGACTTCGCCGACCTTGCCGAGCGTGTCGGGCCGGCAGTCGTCGGTGTTCGCACAACGGCCCGCGCGGGCACCGGGCAGAGCGCATTGCCGTTTCCGGACATCGACGAAAACGATCCGATGTTTGAATTTTTCCGTCGCTTCTTCCCGAATCCCCCACAGCAACCACAGCCACGCCAGGGTCCCCAACAGCCCGCGCCGCGGCGTGACGTTCCGCGCGGACTGGGTTCGGGATTTATCTTGTCGCCGGATGGCTATGTAATGACCAACGCGCATGTCGTGCGCGGTGCCGACGACATCACGGTGACGATGTCCGACCGGCGCGAGTTCAAGGCGAAAGTGATCGGCGCCGATACCCGCACCGATGTGGCGCTACTCAAAGTTGAAGCGACCGGCCTCCCTGCGGTGCGTATGGGTGACCCCAACAAGCTGCGTGTTGGCGAATGGGTGATCGCTATCGGATCGCCTTTCGGGCTCGAGAACACGGTCACCGCCGGCATCGTGAGCGCAAAGTCGCGTGACACCGGCGATTTTCTGCCGTTCATTCAAACCGATGTGGCGGTCAATCCGGGCAACTCCGGCGGACCGCTTATCAACATGCGCGGTGAAGTCGTCGGCATAAACTCGCAGATCTTCACCACGTCCGGCGCCTACAACGGTATCTCGTTTGCAATACCGATCGACGAAGCGAATAACGTGCAGCAACAGTTGCGCTCGTCGGGCCGCGTCATCCGCGGACGCATCGGCGTCGGAATAGAAGCGGTCTCGCGTGAAGTGGCATTGGCGATCGGGCTTCCGAAACCGCAAGGAGCTGTGGTCACCAGCGTCGATAAGGACGGCCCGGCGCAAAAAGCGGGTGTGGAGGCGGGCGATGTGATCTTGCGGTTCGATGGCCGTCCAATCGACCGTGCCAGCGACCTGCCGCGGGTCGTCGGTAACACCAAGCCCGGCTCTGCAGTGAACATGACCGTGTTTCGCAGAGGAACCCAGCGTGAACTGCCGATCACGGTGGTCGAATTGCCGGCCGAGCGCGTCGCGAGTGCTCGCGGGCCGGATGCGCCTAAGCCGGGCGCCGCCGCCAATGTGTTGGGCGTCGCCGTTTCCGACGTCTCCGCCGAACGGCTGAAGGAACTCGGTATTCGCAGCGGCGTGCAGGTTGATGTCGCGGAGGGGTTAGCCGCAGCGTCGGGCGTGCGTACAGGCGATCTGATCCTTCAATTGAACAATGTTGACGTTCAAAACGCGAAGCAATTCAACGATGCAGTGGCCAAACTCGATCCGAAACGCGATGTGGCAGTACTCGTCCGGCGCGAAGGTGCGACGCGCTTCGTGGTCATTCGTCGGTAGTATTGGCAACCAAGCGTGCCGCAGCGCGGTAACATCCGCGCCCAACCGAGGGGGTGTCTTAACGGCCACCCCCTTTTTATTGGTCCCTGATGCACCACATCCGCAACTTTTCGATCATCGCCCATATCGACCACGGCAAATCGACGCTGGCCGACCGCCTGATTCAGCGCTGCGGCGGGCTTAGCGATCGCGAAATGGAAGCGCAGGTGCTCGATTCGATGGATTTGGAGCGTGAGCGCGGCATCACGATCAAGGCTCAAACCGCCGCGCTCGAATACACGGCAGCCGATGGGGGTAGGTACAACCTGAATCTGATCGATACGCCGGGCCACGTCGACTTCTCATACGAAGTGAGCCGGTCGCTGTCGGCCTGCGAAGGCGCTTTGTTGGTGGTCGACGCCACTCAGGGAGTCGAAGCTCAGACGGTGGCCAATTGCTATACAGCACTCGAGCTCGGAGTTGAAGTGCTGCCGGTGCTGAACAAGATGGACTTGCCGTCGGCGAACCCCGATCAGGCCGCGGCCGAGATCGAGGACGTGATAGGCCTGGATGCCACGGACGCGATTCGCATCAGCGCGAAGACCGGTCTGGGCATCGAAGAGATTCTGCAGCGCATTATCGAGCGCGTTCCGCCGCCTAAGGGCGACGCACAAGCGCCGTTACAAGCGCTGATCATCGATTCCTGGTTCGACAACTACGTCGGTGTGGTCGTGCTGGTTCGTGTCTTTAACGGCGTGCTGCGTCCGCGCGACAAGATTCTGTTGATGGCGAGCGGTGCCACGCATCTGATCGAGCAAGTCGGCGTATTCACGCCGAAGTCGCGCGCACGGGAAGAGCTGTCTGCGGGCGCGGTCGGTTTCGTCATCGCAGGAATCAAGGAGCTTCGCGATGCGCACGTCGGCGACACGATAACGCTCGCCGCGAAGCCGGCAACGCTGCCACTGCCGGGCTTCAAGGAAGCGAAGCCGCAGGTGTTCGCAGGCTTATTTCCGGTTGAGGCCAATCAATACGAAGCGTTGCGCGATGCACTGACCAAGCTGCAACTGAACGATTCGGCGCTTCACTTCGAGCCCGAAGTTTCGCAGGCGCTTGGCTTCGGTTTCCGGGCCGGATTTCTCGGTTTGCTGCACATGGACATCGTTCAGGAGCGGCTCGAGCGTGAATACGACATGGCGCTGATTACCACCGCACCTTCGGTCGTGTACGAAGTCGTGCTGCGCGATGGCACTGTGCTGTCGGTCGAGAATCCGTCAAAGCTGCCGGATCCCGCGCGTATCGAGGAAATTCGCGAGCCGATCGTCAGTGTGACGATTTTCGTGCCGCAGGAGTATGTCGGGCCGGTGATCACACTGGCCACCGGCAAGCGCGGCGTGCAAACCAATATGGCGTACCACGGGCGGCAGGTGCATCTGACTTACGATCTGCCGTTGGCGGAAATCGTCCTCGACTTTTTTGACCGGCTCAAATCGGTTTCGCGTGGCTACGCTTCGATGGACTACGCGTTCAAGGAATACCGATCGGCCGACGTCGTTAGAGTCGATATGCTGATCAACGGCGACCGCGTCGACGCCCTGTCCGCGATTGTTCACCGGGTCAACGCACCGTATCGTGGGCGTGAGATTGCGGCCAAGATGCGCCAGCTGATACCGCGCCAGATGTACGACGTCGCGATCCAGGCCGCCATTGGCGCCAACATCATCGCGCGCGAAAACGTCAAGGCGCTGCGCAAAAATGTTCTTGCAAAGTGTTACGGCGGCGACATCACGCGCAAGAAAAAACTGCTCGAAAAGCAGAAAGCGGGAAAGAAGCGAATGAAGCAGGTCGGCACGGTTGAGATTCCACAGGAGGCATTTTTGGCCATCCTGCAAGTAGACGAAAAATGAACTTCGCGCTGATTCTTTTTGTTTTGACGGTGTTCACCGGCGTGCTGTACGCGGCGGATAAGCTGATATTCCGTCCGCAACGCAAAGCCAAGGCAGCGCGTCTGCTGGCCGATTTCGATGCGCGCAACCGCGCCGCGCTCGACCGGCACGAACCGATTGTCGAGCAGGAGCGAAAGAGCCTCGAGGACGGCACCGTGCGGCAACCGGCGTGGCTCGAATATACAGCGAGCTTCTTTCCGGTGATTCTGGTGGTTTTCCTGCTGCGCTCGTTCCTGTTCGAGCCGTTTCGGATTCCGTCGGGATCGATGGTGCCAACACTGGAGATCGGTGATCTGATCCTGGTCAACAAATACGAGTACGGAATTCGGTTGCCGGTCGTCAACAAGAAGGTGCTCGAACTCGGACAGCCGAAGCGCGGCGACGTGATGGTATTCCGTTACCCGCTGAATGCTTCTCAGGACTACATCAAGCGCGTTGTCGGTTTGCCTGGCGACCGCATCGAGTACGTCAATAAGCAACTGACGATCAACGGTCAGCCTGTGCCGTTGGAGAAAACCGAGCCGTACTATGACACCGAGCGCATGCGCAGCTATCCGCAGTTCATGGAGCGGCTGGCCGACACGTCTCACCGGCTGATCGTCGATGATTCGGTCTCGGCGGGGGCCAGCCGGGAAGCGCCGGGTAACACCCACCCCGGGGCTTGCCAATACAGCGGGAGCGGGGTGGTGTGTCAGGTTCCCGCGGGGCACTATTTCATGATGGGGGACAATCGAGATAACAGCGAGGACTCCCGCTTTTGGGGATTCGTACCAGACGAAAACATTGTCGGTCGAGCCTTCTTCATCTGGATGAATTTTGGCAATATGGGCCGCATCGGGAGCTTCCGGTAGCCGGTAACGGCAGAACCTTGAAAATGTTGACAAAAATGACTAGTGGCAAAGGTTTCACAGGCATCCGCAGAGGTTCAATCCGTCGCCAGGGGGGGCTCAGTCTGATCGGGCTCTTTTTGGTCGGCATCATCGTGGTCGGCCTGATCGCGCTCGGGTTCAAGGTGGTTCCGGCGGTGGTCGAATACATCGCGATCGAGCGCGCGGTACAGAAGATCAAGAACGAAGGTTCGACCGTACGCGATATACAGGCGGCTTTCGAGCGCCACGCCACAATCGACGACATTACGTCGATCAACAGCCGCGACTTGGATATCACGAAGGAGGGCGACCGGATCGTGATCAGCTACGCTTACGCGAAGAAGGTGCCGATCACCGACAACGTGTCGCTGGTGATCGATTTTTCGGGCACCACGCGCGATCGGCAGCGTCGGGATGTTCCGTAGAGTGCGCGCTCAGGGCTAGCGATGGACCTTGCGGCGCTGGAAGAGCGCCTCGGCTACACATTCGTCCAGCGCACGCTGATCGAACAGGCCGTTACGCACCGCAGCCATGGGGCGGTTCACAACGAGCGTCTCGAGTTTCTCGGTGACGCGATATTGAATTGTGCTGTTGCGCACTTGTTGTACGCCAAGTACGCGCGTCTCAACGAAGGCGACTTATCGCGGCTGCGGTCCAATCTGGTCAAGCAGTCTTCGCTCGCGGACATCGCCGAAAAACTGGTGCTGTCGGAATTCATGCGGCTGGGCGAGGGCGAGATGAAAAGCGGCGGGTTTCGCCGTCCATCGATCCTTGCCGACACGATGGAGGCGATTTTCGGGGCGATTTTCGTCGATCAGGGATTCGACGCGGCCCGCACAGTGATCGGCAAACTGTTTGAGCCTGTGTTGAAAACGGTCGATCCGAAGACACTGGGAAAGGACAGCAAAACGCTGTTGCAGGAATACCTACAGGGCAAGCGGATCGCGCTGCCGGTCTACACCGTGGTTGAGACACGCGGTGCCGCGCACAATCAGGAATTCGAAGTCGAATGCGCGATCCCCAAGCTGGAGATCAGCGTGCGCGGCAGCGGCCGCAGCCGACGGGCGGCCGAGCAAACAGCGGCCAAGCTCGCTTTCGAAGCGGCACAGCACGCGATCGCACAGCTTGGACGGCGCTCGCGAAAGAAAGCCGCCAACCCACCTGCAAATGATGGGGCGTCACCTGCCGATGCGAACGTGCCGGCCGACGCCGCGCAAACTGCTGCCTGACGTGATGCAAGCTGAGCTGACGGCACCCGCAGTGGTGCGTCCGGTCGGCATGGTCGCGATCGTCGGACGGCCTAATGTCGGCAAATCGACATTGGTCAATGCGCTGGTCGGCGAGCGCGTCAGCATTACATCGCGCAAGCCGCAAACGACGCGCGACCGCGTGCTTGGCGTTCGCACAGATCAGAATGCTCAGTACATCTTCGTCGATACACCCGGTTTTCAACGCCGGCACCGTAGCGCTTTGAATCGCCGAATGAATGCAACGGTCACCGGCGCGCTGAACGATGTCGATGCCGTGGTGCTCGTGATCGAGGCCAGCCGCTGGACCGAAGGCGACGAGCAGATGTTGACTTTGCTGCCGCCACCCGAGGGGAACGAACCAGGCAACGTGATCCTGGCAATCAACAAGTCCGATCTAATGGTTGAGCGCGAACAGCTGCTCCCGCTAATGGCCGATTCGATGCGGCGATATCCTTTTCGTGCAATCGTCCCGGTCA
>JBDTQZ010000119.1:0-6045 GCA_039931935.1 Burkholderiaceae bacterium
GTGATCGATCCAGCGCACGCGGCCGCGATTGCGGCTGCCGCCGGTGAGGTGCTGGCTGGCGAGCACGCCGATCAATTTCCGTTGTCGCTGTGGCAAAGCGGCTCGGGCACGCAGACGAACATGAACGTCAACGAAGTACTCGCCAATCGCGCCTCGGAGTTACTGGGTTATCAGCGCGGTGTCGATCGGGCAGTGCACCCTAACGACGAAGTCAATCGTGGTCAGTCGACCAACGACGTATTTCCAACCGCGATCAACGTAGCCGTCGCAAAGGCATTGAGCGAGAGACTGCTGCCTGCTCTCGATGCGCTGCGTACGACGCTGGCTTCGAAAGCCGAAGAATTCAAACACATCGTCAAAATCGGGCGCACGCACCTGCAGGACGCAACACCGCTCACCCTTGGCCAGGAATTTTCAGGCTACGCGGCGCAGCTTGAATTTGCGCACGGCGCTATCCGGCACGGTATCGAAGGCTTGTTGCCGCTGGCCATTGGCGGGACGGCAGTAGGGACCGGCATGGCAACCCACCGCGAGTTCGGAACGCTGGTAGCAGCGCACATGGCTGCGGCGACGGGATTGCCGTTCGTGTCCGCCCCGAACAAGTTCGCTGCGCTCGCTGGGAGTGATTCACTGGTGTTTGCGCACGGCGCACTCAAAACACTCGCTGCCGCGCTGCTGAAAATCGCCAACGACATTCGTCTGTTGGCGAGCGGACCACGCTCCGGGATCGGGGAAATCTCCCTGCCTGAGAACGAACCCGGCAGCTCGATCATGCCGGGAAAGGTAAACCCCACTCAAAGCGAAGCGCTCATCATGGTTTGCATGCAGGTGTTCGGACACGATGTAACGATCAACATCGCCGGATCTGCAGGCAATTTTGAACTCAACGTGTGCCGCCCGGTCCTCGCGCACGACGCGCTGTCGAGCATCCGGCTGTTATCGGATTCCATCGTCAGCTTCGACCGACATTGCGTCGCTGGCGTCACCGCACACCCTGATCGCATTGCGGAACTGGTCGATCGCTCGCTGATGCTGGTCACCGCATTGGCTCCGCATATCGGCTACGACAAGGCGGCGAAAATCGCGCAGCATGCGCACCAACACGGCACAACGCTACGCGCCGCCGCCATTTCGCTCGGGCACGTGGCTGCCGAAGACTTCGACCGGTGGGTGAAGCCGGAGTCGATGACCGGCAACACCCTGTAAAGCTATTTCTTGTCGGTGGTCTTCGTGCCGCTGCTTTGCGCGGCGCCGGTGCCGGCTCCGCTGTCGGTGCCTGTGCCGGGTTTGCCGCTTGAAGCGACAGTGCCCGCCTCGCCTCCAACCATGCCGGTGCTCGTGCCCTTCTTTGTGACATCTTCGGCGGTGCCTGGCGGGACGACCGGTTCCGAGCTCGACGACGAGGTGTTCGCGGGCGCGCTAGCCGGCGCAGGGGCTGGCACGGTCGTGGTGACCGTTTTCTTATCGCTGCAGGCAACGCATATCGACGCAGCCAACACCGCGCAAAACGGGATCAGAGTGCTCCGCAATACTTTTTGATTTTGGGCCATCGTGTCTCCTCACTAAATCGCGAGCACTCTACCTCGTCAGCGCGATGCTGTCGAAACATACGTCTCGACGTTGGTTTAGGCCGTCGTCTTATGGCTATCGCGAAGCGCCTTGATCTGATCGTGATTACGACGCGCTCCTTCGTACTGCCGACGAACGACCTGCTCGACTTCGGCGGGCAAGTCTTCTTCGAGCGCCTTGCGGTAACGGTTAATGGCGATATCTTCACCGCGCTCACATTCGTTCAGCATTGCCTGATCGTCGTCAAGAGCAATGGCACCGCGAACCGCGAGCCAGCCGCGATGCACCGCACCTGAGACGGTACCCGTTGTATCGGGCTTGCCGCCGAAGCGCGTCACCAGGGTTTGCAACTCCTGGACCGCCGACCGACACTCAGTCGCCCGCTGCGAAAAAACGCTTTTCAAGCTCGTCGATTTGGCACGCTCGGCACAGGTTCGAAACCCATACTCGCCATCCTTGCAGTTTTCGATCAAGTCATTCAGTGCTTCGACGACGTCGTCGCGCTCCATAGTGGCTCCCTTACGTTGTTGAATAAGTGACAGTGCACACTACTCGGCAGGTTTCGTGCCCGTGAGGCGCCAAATCGGCATTGGTTTTGCTTTAGTCAGGTCAGGTCGCGGACGGAGGCACCAGCGGTGAATCAACTTTCGATACCGGGCGTTTCACAACCACGCGTGGCTGCGCAGCCGCATCTGCTGGACATCACAATGTTCTGGAGCCCGCGCAGTGGAGGCGTCGCTCGCTATCTGCGTAGCAAGCGTGACTGGCTTAACGCGCATTCGAATTGGCGCCATACGATTATGGCGCCGGGCCCATCGACCTCCGAAACAGCGAAAGTCTCGGCGGTTCCGCTGCCGCTGTCCGGCGGCTATAGGTTTCCTTTGCGGCGTGCCGCCACGGCGCGCGCAATTGTTCGTCGGCAACCCGATTTGATTGAAGTAGGCGATCCGTACCGATGTGCCTGGTCAGCGCTGGACGCGGGTCAGCAACTGGGTGTGCCGGTGGCGGCGTTTTATCACTCGAACGTGGAGGCTCTGGCGCAACGCTGGATGCCGCGAGCTTCACACGCGCTGGTTCGGCAATACTTACGTCATCTTTATCGCCGTTTCGACGCCGTCTTCGCACCCAGCCACTGGGCTGCTGACGCCTTGCGGCTTCTTAATCTCGACAACGTGGTGCTTCAATCGCACGGCGTCGATTGCAAAATCTTCCATCCTGCATCGCACGACCCGCAGTGGCGTGCAGAACTCGGTTGCTCGCCATCGGACATCGTGCTGCTGTACACAGGTCGTTTCGCACCTGAAAAAAATCTCGACCGCCTCGCGGCCGCTGCGGACCGCCTCGGACCTCCGTATCTGCTGGTCGCAATGGGCGATGGCCCGTGTCCGCCGCGCGGCGCACGGCTGCGGCTGCTGCCCTATCGGTCGGACCCGGCAGCGCTGGCGCGCGCGTTGGCAAGCGCTGATATCTTCGTCCACGCCGGCGGCCAGGAGACATTTGGTCTTGCGGCACTCGAGGCACTGGCGTGCGGTACGCCTGTGATTGCGCGTGCGTGCGCCGGGCTGACCGATTTGATCGACGGACGTGCAGTGTTCGGTGTCGAGCGCGACGCTGCGCCGGCGTTTGCGGAAGCGATCGCAGCGGTAGCGCCGATTGCGGCAACGTTGCGCTCCGAGGCGCGTCGGCGCGCGCTCGAATTCGATGCGAACCGCACGTTCGCGCAGCTGCTCAACCGCTACAAGACTTTGTGTTTTTCAGCGCGCCAGCTCGATGCCGAACCAACCGAGCGCTATGCGGCCTGATTTCGCCCCCCAAGCTTCGGCACCGCAACGGTGGCTGTGCGTATCGCTGCACGACGTTGCCCCTGCAACATGGGCAGCCTGTGAGCGAGTACTTGCGGCCGTGCGTGAGGTGGCCCGGATTCCGTTGACGTTGCTCGTTGTTCCCGCCTATCACGGCGAGTGTTCGGCACAGCACGAGTTTGAGCGGGCTATGACTGCCCAACTGGCCGCCGGCCACGAGTTGGCCCTGCACGGATACTTCCATCTCGATCCGCAAGTACCGAGTGATGTCATCGACTGGTTCCGCCGGCGCATCTACACAGCGGGTGAGGGCGAGTTTTGCGGTCTGTCCGAAGAAGAGGCGCGCGAGCGACTGACACTTGGTGCCCGTTGGTTTGCCGCCAGGGGTTGGCCGTTGGCAGGCTTTGTCGCACCGGCTTGGCTGCTCGGTCCCGGCGCCTGGAAGGCACTGCGTACGCGGGACGGTCTGCAATACACCAGCACTCTGACAAAACTGGTCGCTTTACCGGAGGCACATGCGATCCCAGCGCCGTGCTTGACGTACAGCGTTCGGAGCGCGTGGCGCCGACCCACATCAATCGTCTGGAACACTGTGTTGTCGCGCATCACGCACCACTCCCCGGTTTTGCGACTCGGACTGCATCCCAACGACGCCGATTCGAGCTCCGTTAGGTGCTCGTGGCAGCGTTTGCTCGAACGCGCACTGACCGATCGCGAGGCGGTCACTAAGGCTGAGTTCGTTCGCCAGTGGCGCCTCAAGTCGGTTAGCGCCGGCAAGCGTCCGCCTGCACTGCGACCTCTATCGGAGTCGCTGTCGTGAATCACTTCGTAAATCCGTCTTCCAACACTTCGCGTGGAGAATCCTCATGAAGACCTTTAAATCGACGTTACTTTGCGCAAGTTTTTTTCTAGCTTCATTGACAGCTTCTGCTGCAGTCGTCGAAGGCCGCACCGCGGACGACCGCGCTTTCGTGAGTGGGGGTATCGGACTCGAGGAGTCGGAGCGGCTGAAGCAGATGGCGGACAAGTATTCGCTGCAGTTGGTCATTTCGTCACGTTCAGGCGCTTATCTGGCTGATACAAGCGTCGCCATCACCCGCACCAACGGTCAGAAGATTTTGGATCTGCCGCTGGACGCGCCGTGGCTTTTGGTGGACCTGCCGCCCGGAGGCTACAAAGTTTCGGTAGCCCACGCCGGGCGCACGCAGGAGCGGAGTGTGACGCTTGCGCCGGGTAAGCGTGAACACTTGGTGGTTCAGTTTGATGTGCCGGCTGACACCGCCAAGAATCCTGCGCCAGCAACCAAGTAACGCAGAACGCAACCGGCACGTCACTTGCTGCTTACATTTGCCAACCAATTCGTCCCAGACAGTTGGTTGTTTGGCCCGCGTCCCTTCCCTCCCCTTCCCCGAGACGCCGGGTCGTTTTCAAAACCCCGCGTGCTCGCGGGGTTTTTTTTGCCGCAAAGTCAACCGCAGTTAAATTGCGACATCGCAATCGGAGGTAACAATAATGGCGACGATCATCGCAGCACGAGTGGAAACCCAACAGCGCGCTGATGACCTTATGGCGCAGTTGCAGTCGCGTGGCATCGCAGCTGACGACATACAGGCGTTTTACGTCAATCCGCCGGGGCAACATGGGACGTTTCCGATCGGCGGTGACATGGACGCGGACACCGGTACCGAGGAATCCAGCATGGGGCAGGCGTCAGGTGTCGCAGCGGGTGCGGCAGCCGGGCTCGCCGCGGGTGCGATCGCAGGGGCCACAATACCGCCGCTGGCCCCGATTATTGCAATAGCGATGGCCGGCGTAGGAGCCCATGTCGGCGGCATGGCCGGTGCACTCGCTTCGACTCGGACCTCGCACGAGGAAAAACAGGAAACCGGGACCAAGACGCCCGATGCCGATGCAGTCGACATGCGTCGGGGTGGCATGACACTCGCGGTTCGCGTCGAGCCGCACACCGAGAGAACCGTTATTGACCTCCTGGGGGCCGCGGCGGTAGAAGATCTTGAACGCGCCCAGGGCGAGTGGCGCGACGGCGAGTGGGTCGACTTCGATCCGCTTGCGCCGCCGCACAAGATCGGTGTCGGCAACCGCCGTCAGCCGGGAAATCAATAGATCAAGACGACGCCGAATCCCACTGCGGCGCCGATCACCGCGCCGGCTGCCACGTCACTTGGATAGTGCAGGCCAAGTGCGACGCGCGACACAGCGATCAGCAGCACCAATGGAATCAATGCAGTCCCGATCAGCGGGAAGTGCCAGGTAAAAACAACGGCGAACGCGACCGCATGCAAGGTGTGACCCGAGGGGAAACTGAACTTGTCGAGCGCTCGTACGCACGCTCGAATATCGGGGCAGGCTACGAATGGACGCGGTCGGCCGATCGACTGTTTGAGCCAGAAGTACAGCGGCAGGTTGAGTAACCCGGCCAAACACATTTGCGCTGCTACGTCCCGGCCGTTGGTACCGCCCATCAAGGCGAGTGCTGTAATCAACACATACCAAAATAAGCCGTCGCCCAGCTTGCTAACGATAACCAGTGCCTTGACCGGCGTCTGATACCGCGCTACGCGATGCAGCCATTGCGCCCAGTGCAGGTCGCGTTCGACCCACACCTCACGCCGCGCGTTGCGCAGGGCACGATCCAGCAAGAGGTGCTTCGATT
>JBDTQZ010000120.1:0-6044 GCA_039931935.1 Burkholderiaceae bacterium
CTAAAGCGCTGTTTCGCTCAAAGGCCCCGGCTTGGCTCCGTTCCTCGGGCGACCACTCAAAGGCGGCGCAGCTGCGCCAGCAGCTGCTATCGCGACATCGCCTCGCACGCGACGTTTTTTTTTCACGCTTGCGCGCCGCGAGCTGCACGCACGGGCCCTTCGTCGCTACAAGCCTGAGCGCCTGACTGCGCTGAAGCGTTCCAAAGTCTTTTTTCTGGCTTCTGCGTGATCGACGATCGGCTTTGCGTAATCGCGGCCGATGATGCAGCCAGCTTCTTTTTGTCGCTCGACCGACACCAGCCATGGCACGTGAATTTCTTTGGCGATGAAGTTCGCTAGTTGCGGCACATAGCATCGAATGAAGCGTCCTTCGGGATCGAACTTCTCGGATTGCGTGAGAGGGTTGAAGATACGAAAGTAAGGTTGCGCGTCGCATCCGGTCGATGCGGCCCATTGCCAGCCGCCGTTGTTGGCCGCCAAGTCGTAGTCGTTTAACTGACGCGCGAAGTAACGCTCGCCGCGCCGCCAGTCGATTCCGAGATCCTTGGTCAGGAAACTCGCGGTGACCATGCGCAGCCGGTTGTGCATGTAACCGCTCGAGTTGATCTGCGCCATCGCGGCGTCGATCATCGGATAGCCGGTCCTGCCTTCGCGCCAGGCGGCGAACATGCGGTCTGCACCGGGTCCGGTCTCCCATTCGATGCGATCGTATTCGAGCCGGTATGCATGATCGACGACGTGAGGGTGATACCACAGGATCATCTGATAAAAATCGCGCCAGATGAGTTCGGACAACCACACGCTGGCGCCATTGGAGTCGCGCCGTTCATAGGCGAAGCGCGCCAGCTGCCGGGTTGAAATCGTGCCGAATCGCAAGTGCACCGACAGATACGACGGCCCGCGCACCGCTGGAAAATGGCGCGCTTCCTCGTAACGGTCGATGCGCGATTTGAAATCATCGAACATCTGCTGGGCGCCAGATTCGCCAGCCGGCAGCGGCAGATCATCAAGATTGGTCGACGTGAACCCCATCTGTTGCAGCTTCGGAATCTGCTGCGCATCGGGAAGAGGAGTCAAGCGCTCGGCATGTGCTCGCGAGTCACGAGCTTCCAGATCGGACGCCGTAACTCGCTTTAGCCACGCGTTCTTGTAGGGTGTAAAGACACTGAACGGCGTGTTGCTGCCGGTGAGCAATTCGTCTTTCTCGAAAATGACGTGATCTTTGAAGAGCAACAAGTCGCAGCCTTGTTGCAGCAGCGCTTTCTTGACTCGCTGATCGCGCTGCAGCGCGTAAGGCTCATAGTCGGCGTTTGCAAACACGGCGCCTATTCCGAGTTCGCCAGCAAGCTCGACGATGGCGTCCGCGGCGTCGGCATGCCGCACGATCAATGCTGTGCCGCGCTTTCGCAGCGAAGCGTCGAGCGCGACGATCGATCGATGGATGAAGTCGACGCGCCGGTCCCAGGTAAGGTCCGTGCCGCGCAATTCGTCCAGAATCGCGCGATCGAAGATGAATGCGCAGTAAACGCGCCGGCACTGAGACAGGGCAACGGCGAGCGCGGCGTTATCGGTGAGGCGTAAATCGCGGCGCAGCCATACCAAACCCTGGGCGTAGTGCATCCGGCAACCGAAGCTAAGTGCGACGCAGTTTACAATCCGGCCTCATGCCGAGCGACAATAAGGTCCATAGCCCAATGGACCTGAAGCATCAGTTCCTGATCGCCATGCCCGCCATGGCGGATACCAACTTTGAGCGCTCGGTCGTCTATGTGTGCGACCACAACGATCGCGGCGCGCTTGGCCTCGTCATTAACCGGCCGACGGATTTGACGCTCGGGAAGCTGTTTGATCGCGTTGACCTGAAACTTGAAATCGCCCCGCGCAGGGACGATCCTGTTTACTTCGGCGGGCCCGTTCAAATCGAACGCGGTTTCGTGCTGCACGGCTCGAGTTCCAATTTCAGTTCGACGCTGGCAATTTCCGACGAGATCTCGCTGACGACTTCGAAGGATGTGCTCGAAGCGATCGCGGAAGGCAATGGTCCTGACAAAGTGTTGGTCACGCTCGGTTATTCGGGGTGGGGCGCCGGTCAGCTCGAAAGCGAGATTGCGCAGAACGCATGGCTGACGGTCGATGCGGCCCCGCAGATCATCTTCGATGTGCCGGCCAGCGATAAATACGATGCCGCGCTCAGGCTGCTCGGCGTCAGCAGCTCACAGCTGACGGGGCATGCCGGTCATGCGTGACCTCGCGGGTCGTGCATCCATCCGCTCCGATACCCGCCATTTTCCCGTTGCTTTACCAGGTTCGATGATCGCCGGCATCGTGCTGGGGTTTGATTTCGGCACGCGGCGCATCGGCGTGGCGATCGGCAACCGCCTAACCCGCCAGGCGCGGCCGTTGACGACCGTCGACGCCGCCGACAACGAGGCTCGCTGGAAATCGCTGAGTGCGTTAATAGATGAGTGGGAGCCGGTGGAACTGGCGGTGGGAATTCCTCGTTATCCGGATGGCACGTTGCACGCGATGACCGTGCGCTGTGAGCGATTCGCACGTCAGCTTGAAGGTCGCTATCGCCTGCCTGTTGTGCGTATCGACGAGCGCTATAGCTCCGCCGTAGTTGAAGGGGAGGCCGACGTCGATGCAGCCGCGGCAGCAGTCATCCTTCAACAGTGGCTGGAAGAAGGTCCGCGCGATGCTTGACCTCGACGCTGAGGCGATCTATCGGCAACTCGCGCGCCGCGCGCGTGAGCACTATGGTGGCAAGCCGTTGAGTCTGGTGGGAGTGCACACCGGCGGAGTCTGGCTCGCCGAGCGTCTGAAGAGAGAGCTCAGTGTCGCGGCGCCCGTCGGTATTTTGGACGTCTCGTTTTATCGCGATGACTTCGATCAATCGGGACTGAAGTCCGCGGTGCGACCGTCGCAGATCACGTTCGATGTCGCCGGTAGTCACATCCTGCTGGTTGATGATGTTCTGAATACTGGACGCACCGTGCGCGCGGCGATGAATGAAATTTTCGACTACGGGCGACCCGCGAAGATCGATCTCGCAGTCCTGGTCGACCGCGGCGGCCGTGACTTGCCAATCGCCGCCAGCATCGTCGGCGCGACGATCGAGCTGCCAGCATCGTTGAGCGCGGTGCTGACGCGCGACGACGATGATCGTTTGCATCTGACGATAGAGGAGCGCGGTGCCGACTAGCAACAGCCGCAATCCGCAGCTGAACCGCGAAGGTGACCTGCATCATTTGCTCGCCATCGACGGATTGCCGCGCGAGGTGGTCGAGCGCATCTTGGGCACCGCCGACAGTTTCATCAACATTGCTGAGCGCGAAGTCAAAAGCGTCCCGCTGCTGCGAGGCAAGAGCGTGTTCAACCTCTTTTTCGAAAACAGCACACGGACGCGCACAACGTTTGAGATCGCGGCCCGGCGCCTGTCGGCCGATGTCTTCAATCTAGACATCGTGCGTTCGAGCGCCGCCAAGGGCGAGTCGCTGCTCGATACGATCAACAATCTGACGGCGATGCAGGCCGATATATTCGTTGTGCGTCATGCGACCAGCGGCGCGCCTTACTTGATCGCGCGTCATACGAGTGCGCACGCGCCGCATATTCATGTGATCAACGCCGGCGACGGCCGTCATGCGCACCCAACGCAGGGCCTTCTAGATGCTTACACGATTCGGCATTACAAGAAAGACTTCAGCAACCTGATCGTCGCCGTGGTCGGCGATATTCTGCACTCGAGAGTCGCGCGCTCCGATATCCATGCGCTGACGACGCTCGGTGTCCCTGAAGTGCGCGCAGTGGGTCCGTTGACGTTGCTGCCTGCGGGTCTTGAGCAGATGGGCGTGCGCGTATGCACCAAATTCGAAGACGGAATTCGCGGCGCCGATGTGATCATCATGCTGCGGCTGCAAAGCGAGCGTATGCGTGGTGTGTTGCTGCCCTCGGCGGCAGAGTATTTCGCTAACTATGGGCTGACGGCGGAAAAGCTGGCGTTGGCGAAGCCCGATGCGATCGTGATGCACCCAGGGCCGATGAATCGCGGCGTCGAGATCGATTCGCACGTTGCCGACGGCGCATCCAGCGTGATCCTGCCGCAGGTGACCTTCGGGATTGCGATACGCATGGCGGTGTTGTCGATCGTGTCCTCATCGGCGAGTATGCAATGAGCCCTCCGCCCGGCCGCCCGAAGGAGGGCGCAGATCCTGCGGACTGCGCCGTTGGCGAAGTTGAGCAAGTGAGCCCGCTTGGCGGGACGGCGCGCACCGCCCAGGGTGCCTTATGAACATTGCAATCGTCAACGGGCGCGTGATCGATCCGGCAAGCGGTTTCGACAAAGTCGCCGGTGTTTACATCGCGGACGGGCGGATCGCGGCCATTGGCCGCGCACCCGAGAACTTCAAGATCGATCGCACCATCGATGCGAAGGGTTTGATCATTGCACCCGGCTTGGTCGACCTATGCGCGCGACTAGGCGAACCCGGCCACGAAGGTGCTTTGAAAATCGAAATGAAAGCAGCACTGGCCGGTGGCGTGACCAGTGTCGTGTGCCCGCCGGACACCGACCCGCCGCTCGACGAGCCTGGTTTGGTGCGGATGCTGCGGCAGCGCTCGCGAGAATCTGCAGGCGCACGTACGTATCCGCTGGGCGCGCTAACGTCGGCGCTAAAGGGCGAGGCGCTCGCCGAGATCAAGACGTTGTCCGAGGCCGGATGCGTCGCGTTCATGCAAACGCGAAGTTTGCCGCACGACAACTCAGTGCTGCTGCAGGCAATGCGTTACGCGAAAACCTTCGAGCTGCCGATCTGGCTACGGCCGGTCGAAGACACGCTGGCGGGCAGTGGAGTGGCAGGCGCCGGCGCGGTCGCGGGCCGGCTGGGATTGCCTTCCGTGCCTGTCGTGGCCGAAACGGTGGCACTGCACACGATCTTTGAGCTGCAGCGGACGACCGGTGCACAGATTCACATTTGCCGCTTGTCGTCTAGCGAAGGTATCGAGCTTGTGCGGCAGGCTAAGCGCGAGGGTCTGCCTGTTACGGCCGACGTCGCGATCCATCATGTGCACTTGATCGACGTCGATATCGGCTACTTCGATCCGAATTTCCGCCTCGATCCGCCTCTGCGCGGCACGCGCGACCGCGACGCGATTGTCGCTGGACTGGCCGACGGCACGATCGACATTATCTGCTCTGACCACGCGCCGATTGGCGAAGATGACAAGCTACTGCCGTTCGGTGAGGCCGAGCCCGGCGCGAGTGCGCTTGAGACGTTGCTTCCTTTGACCCTGAAGTGGGCGACCGAGAACACGATACCGCTGGCGCAGGCGCTGGCGAAGATCACCAGCGGGCCTGCTGGAATACTCGGTAAAGGTTCGGCAAAAGGGCGGTTAACCGTCGGAGCCAAGGCGGACGTCGTCGTCTTCGATGCATCTGCTCCATGGGTAGTCAGCGCCGACACCTTGATCAGCGCCGGCAAGAACACGCCGTTTTCGGGCTACGAGCTTGAAGGACGCGCACGCTACACGCTGGTCGGCGGAGAAGTCCGCTATGCGTCGTCGTAGTGCAGTCGAAGATGCGATGGTTACTGGCGCCGTTCCGCGCGATTGTGTTTTCGGCCCACGTGCTGCTCGGCGTTGCCATCGTTCTTGTCATTTTCCCCTTCGTTGGGCAGGTTGAGCGCAATCGAATTAATCGCACGTGGTCGCGCATACTGATCACGCTGTGCGGCGCGCGGGTCGTCGCGGTTGGCGTCGAGGCTCCGCTCCAGTTGCAGCGCGATGGCATTGATCCTGGCAGGACCGGCCGCCTGGCATTGGCCAATCACGTCTCATGGATGGATATTTTTGCGATCAACGCGATTCTTCCGAGCCGCTTTATCGCGAAGGCAGAGATTGGGAAGTGGCCGTTGCTCGGCGTGCTGGTATCGGGCGGCGGAACGCTTTACATCGAGCGCGGGCGACGACACGCAGTGGCGGCGATGAACCAAACGGTGCGCGAGCACTTGAAGCTTGGCGAAACGATCGTCGTGTTCGCCGAAGGA
>JBDTQZ010000121.1:0-6042 GCA_039931935.1 Burkholderiaceae bacterium
TATACCGGGCAATCCACTTCTCGCTGCCGTCGAGCTGGATTTATTCACCTCGACCATAGTGTTCGACAACCCGAACTGCGGTGGAACCGCGCAGAACCCGACGACCTATGCCTGGACCTGCCCTGCGGGCACTCCGTGGGCCTCGCCACCCGAAGTGTGCGGTGCGGGCAATGATGGCCTGGCCTCTGCGGCGGGCCGCGAATGTTGTGTCGCCCAGGTCAACACCCCGACATTCACGCCGGCGGTGGGGAACAGGCTTCAATACTTCACGGCTCCACTGCCACCGGGCCCGCCGTATCCGGCGATGACCGGCCCAGCGGGCGAAGTGTGCACATCGATTGTCGCTACCGGAGCGACCAGCTCGACGACCGGTGCGCCGTGCACGGTGCCCGTGGTCCTTTCTGACCCACCTCCGTATGAAGTGGTGTGCGGCACGATGGGAACACCGGCGGGTGGCGAGTACTGTGAATACGATCCGCCGCCGGTGATGAGCGTGTCCGTATGCACGAACTACACGACGTATCAATGGAACTGCACGTACGACTACACCATTACCACGAACAACTACAGTTGCCCGGCCCCGACCCCGCAGTTCTGCGGAAGCACTCCCGGCGCATTCGTTTGCACCGGGCAGGCGGCACTAACGCCGACTTCGGACGCTCGCGTTGTCAGCGGCTATTTCACTCCGGCGCGTTACGTGATCTACGACGGTCCGGCGAGCCGCACTGCGGCCGAGATCAGTGATCTGTCCAACTACCGGATGATCTTTATCGATCGCAAGTTTGGCTGGAATGGGGTGACTCAGGTACCCAGCGGAGCAAATTCTTCAAATGCCGTTGGCAAGTACTTCGTGGTCGACGGCGTGACGGGACTACCGGCGGCTGCCGGTTCGAGACCGGATTGCGCCGCCGGCACCTGGTGCACGTTTACGGAAGAAGCCAAGAACTACGCCAACTGGTACACGTATTACCGCAGTCGCCTGTTTGCGGCGATCGGCGTGGTGTCTGAAGTCGCTTCCGGACTGACGGGACCCGAGCAGTTCATGCGCATGGGCTACGGCCGCATCAACTATTTTCCGCGCGGGAAGAACAACTGGAACGTCCTGGATGTGAACGACAGGCTTCCCAACAGCTTGCCGAACGTCGATGGCGCGGCCAACGAAGGTGGTGTCGAGCGTGGCGTTCGGCCCTTCACGGTTAACGCTCCGCCGCTGTCAGCAACACCGAATCCCGATCGGCAGGCGGTCTTTGACTGGCTGTTCACGATCAACGGGCTTGGACCCACACCGAACCGCGAGGCGGTGCACGGTTCAGGGCTTTACTACACTCGTACCGACTCGCCGGGTCCCTGGGGTGCGAACCCCGGGATTGGTGGCGAGCCGCAATCGCAACATCTCTGGTGCCGTCGCAATTACACATTGCTGGCGACCGATGGTGAGTGGACGCGCCTGCCCGCGGGGCAGCCTTTGCTCGAATCGGGGCCGTTGGCTGGCACGCGCAAGCCATTCGGGGGTCCCTGGTCGGTATCGCAGTCAATGAGCATCGATGGTCCTGCGATGACCGGTACTGACCGCGACCCGCCATTTGCCCCACTGAATTACCAGTATCTGGTGGCCAGTGAGCCCCAGATTTCGGGTGGATTCGGCAGCACGCAGATCGAGACGCTGACCGATGTGCTGCATTACTACTGGACTCAGGACCTGCGCCCAGATCTTCGCAATTCGATCAAGTCGACGCCGCGCAACCGTGCGTTCTGGCAGCACATGTCTTCGTTCATCGTCGGCTACGGGGTCATTGCGACGGTAGATTCCCCGACCAGGGTGCCGGCGCTGCGCACCGACTTCGATGCGCGCAATGCAATCGCCTGGCCACAGGTGGGGCTCGAGGCTTGCCGGCAGTTGGACGACAACGCTGACGACACGGCGCTGAGTCCCAGTTGTGTTCACACCGTGGCGCCGTCCGGCAACCGCATCAACGACACGTTGCGCGCCGGGCTTACCAGTGGCGGCGACTTTTTCTCCGCCACTTCTCCGGCTGCGTTGAAGTCATCGCTGCAGTTGGTGTTCGCGGCAATCGGCTCGGACAACGCGGCGGGCACGTCGCCCGGGCTGTCCAGTTCTACGGTCGGTGCCGGCAACATCCTCATCCAAAGCGGATTCTTTACCAACACGTGGGATGGTTATGTTCGTGCCTTCGATCAGATACAGCTGCTGACTTTCCTGACGTCCGGAGGGGCGGCACCTGCGCCACTATGGAGCATCAATTTCTTCCCGCCCGCGGCGCGACCGATCTTCAGCTCGACCGCCATCAATGCTCCGATCACATTCGACTGGCCGAGCTTGAGCGGGCCACAGCAGGCTGCGCTCGGATCCAGTCTGGTACTGGATTATTTGCGCGGGGATCAGTCGAAGGAGCTTCGTTTCGCGGGTGGCGTGTTCCGCAATCGGGTGAGCACGATTCTGGGCGATATCGTCAATTCGACGCCGCTTTATTCCAAGGCGGCCGATCATGGGTACACGCGAAAACCGGCGGCATCGGTCGTGTTGCCGGTCTTAACGGCAACCCAGGGCAGCTCGCTGTACAGAGCGTATGTGACCGCCAAGGGGACAACACGACCACCGATTGCGCTTTTCGGCGCCAACGACGGCATGCTGCACGTACTGAGCGCGGCGGTTCCGCCGGCGATCGGTGGTGGCCGCGAGTTCTTCGCCTTTGTGCCTCGCTCGCAATACTTCAATCTGAGCCAGTTGACCTCCGCTGCGTATTCGCATCAGTTCTACGTCGACGGCCCGGTCATCGAGAGCGACATATTCGACGGCACGGTATGGAAGACGATTGCGGTCGGAACGACGGGCGCCGGAGCAGCAGGCATGTTTGCGATCGACATCAGCGATCCGATCACTATGGGTGCCGGCAGCGTGCTGTGGGACATCGTTCCGTCCGAGCATGCGGATGCTACGGTTGTCAGCGACCTCGGTAACGTGCTGCAGCCGGGCATCATCGGCAGCGTCAAGGACCTCGGGGCGCCCAATGGCAACGGCCGCTGGGTATACATCGTCGGCAACGGCTACGACAGCGTGAGTCATGAGGCGACACTGTTCGTGTTTGACGCCGCAAACGGTTCTCTGCTCAAGTCGATCCAGACGGGCGTCGGTGCTGCCGCACCGGCCAGCGCGCGTAACGGTCTCGGTGGGATCACGCCGGTGTACGACGGCGCCCGCAACATCATCGCGGTGTACGGCGGTGACAAGCAGGGCAACATGTGGAAGTTCGACTTTAACGGCGGTTACATCAATGACCCGGATGGGGCGGGCCCGAAAAAAGGGTGGGAGATCTACAACAAGGTTGCCGGCCTTCCCGCACCTTTGTTCAAAGCAACCGATGTGTTAGCAAATCCGCAGCCGATTACGGCGGCTCCGCGCATCACGCCGCATGCCATCTCCGGCCTCCACGTGGGGTTCGGCACCGGCAAGCTGTTCGAACCGGGCGACCAAATCAGCACCCAGGAGCAGGCGGTGTACGTGTTGTGGGACAAGGGACAGCTTCCGACGATTCCGAAAGCAAGCTTGCAGTCAATCGCACTGCAGGACGCGCCCTGGGATAACGACAGTAACCCGTTGACTCCACCCATCGCCACCGGAGACTTCAGGCAACTGAAGGCGGCGGATCTCGCAGCCTACGACTGGACGAAGTCGGGGTTTTATGTTCCGCTGAAATTCGAGCTGGGGCCTAACGAAGGAGAGCGTGTTCTAGCGCCTGGGGTTCTAGACGCCGGCGTGCTGAGCTTCACGTCTTTCCAGCAGCAAAACGCGGGTACCGATCTGTGCACCCCTGGCGGCACTTCATACGTTTACCGCTTCAATCTGATCGGTGGTTTGGATCAAGCCGGCTTCCTCGGCGTCAACGGTCCGGTGGTCGCCCGACGTATACAGCCGGGCCTGGTCAGCACCGCTCCACCGATATACGACCCTGTCACGCCCGTGGGCCCAATGGTCGACAGCATGACGCAAGCCGATGTGCAGGCGATGATGAAGAATCCGAAATATAAGCAGCAAGGTAATCGTGCGGTATCGCAGACGGCGCCGGGAACCTGCGCACATGTCGGGTTGAAGGTCGACGGCACGCTGGCTCGAATTCCGACTGCGTGCGCTGGGTTGGTTCCGCTCAGAGCCTGGGGATCGGGTGTGCGATGAGCTGTCAATGTATGCGCGCAACGCGGCAATCAGGATTTACGCTGATCGAGCTGATTGTCACAATGGTCATCATCGGGATTCTGACGGCGATCGCGATTCCGAACTACACCGCCTACATCATTCGCAGCAACCGCGCCGAGGCGCGCGGTCAGCTGCTTGAGATGTCGACGTGGATGGAGCGGTGGCGGACCGAGCGCGGGCGATACGACAACCCAGCAAGCGCGGGCAACCCACCGCCCACGCCGCCATTTCCTGCGACCTGGACGCAATCTCCACCTGCGCCTGCGACAGCAAAGTACACGATCGTAGTAGCGACCCCCACCGCTATCGGCTACACCATCACAGCGACGCCGGCGGGCGTTATGGCGGGCGATGTGTGTGGCAACTTGGTGGTTAATGAGCAGGGTCAACGCTTGTTCACAGGTGGTGGGGGGACACAGGACGTGTGCTGGAATCGATAGCGACTCAAGGGCGCGTGGCATCATCACCGCGTGCCCGCTTCGCCTGCCGTCCTCACCGTTGATCCAATCGACCGCGCCGCTGGCGCGGTGCGCTTGCCTGGCTCGAAGAGCATCTCCAACCGTGCACTGTTGCTGTCGGCACTAGCAGACGGCGAAACGACTCTTATCAATTTGCTTGACGCCGATGACACGGCTGTAATGCGTGCGGCCCTGTTGAAGCTGGGCATTGCGTCGCATCCTGATGCGGACCGAGTTCGCATCGTCGGCTGCGGCGGAAGGATTCCGATTCGTGCAGCTAGTCTCGAGCTTGGGAATGCCGGCACGGCGTTTCGTTCGCTGACCGCAGCGCTGGCTTTTTCCGGAGGACGCTACGAACTCGACGGCGTCGCTCGAATGCGAGAGCGGCCAATCGGCGATCTGGTCGATTCGCTGAATCAGTTCGGCGCACACATTCGCTACGGCGGTGTCGTCGGCTTTCCTCCTCTTGTAGTCGAGCCTGCAGACCGAGTCTCGGCCGACCGCGCAGGAATCAGAGCAAACGTATCGAGCCAGTTTCTGAGTGGGCTGCTGATGGCTGTGCCGCCGATTGCGCCTAACGGCGGTCTGCGAATCACTGTCGACGGCGTGATGATTTCGGCGCCCTATGTCGAATTGACGTTGTCCCTGATGCAGCGTTTCGGCGTCACCGTCACGCGCGAACGCGACGGCTACGTGGTACCTAGAGCATCGTATCGATCGCCGGGCCGCTTCATCGTCGAGGGCGATGCCTCCAGCGCCTCATACTTTCTCGCGCTAGGTGCCATTACGGGTGGCCCCGTACGCGTTGATGGCGTGGGCAAAGATAGCGTTCAGGGTGACGTTCGTTTCGTCGATGCCTTGGAACGCATGGGTGCCCAGATCGATGTTGGCGAGGATCACATCGAGGTCAGCAGGCACGCCGCCAACCGCCTGCGCGCGATCGACGCAGATTGCAATCACATCCCCGACGCTGCGATGACGTTGGCAATGGTCGCGCTGTTTGCCGATGCGCCGAGCATGCTGCGCAATATCGGCTCGTGGCGTGTCAAGGAAACTGACCGAATTTCAGCGATGGCCACGGAGTTGCGCAAGATTGGCGCCGCAGTCGACGAAGGCGACGATTGGATTCGAGTAACACCTCCGACACGCTGGCACGAGGCGACGATTGACACCTACGATGATCACCGTATGGCGATGTGCTTTGCCCTCGTCGCGGCCAGCGGCGTGCCGGTTCAAATTCGCAATCCGCACTGTGTTTCCAAGACGTTTCCGGATTATTTTGATCGTCTTGCCGAGCTGGTTCATCCATGAGCAGTGCGTCCCCGATCATTGCCATCGACGGTCCAACGGCGTCCGGCAAGGGACCTATTG
>JBDTQZ010000122.1:0-5979 GCA_039931935.1 Burkholderiaceae bacterium
TGCTTCTGCTGACGCGGGCACTGCTGCTGTAGCAGCGTCAGGTTTTCCCAGTCCATCGCGAGGATCAGGTCGTATTCGTGGAAATCCGACTGCGTAATCTGGCGCGCTCGCAGGTCCGTGAGCTCGTAGCCGCGCTTGCGTGCCGCTTGCTGGCCGCGCACATCGGGCGGTTCGCCGACGTGATACGCGTGCGTGCCGGCCGAGCCGATCTGGACGATGTCTTCAATGCCAGCGTCACGCACCATCTTGCGAAAAACCCCCTCCGCAATCGGTGAGCGGCAGACGTTGCCCATGCAAACAAAGAGAACTTTTGTCATACCCATTCGCCTTTTCTAAGTGGCGGTCCAACCGCCCCGGGCTCCTAATAGCCCTGATAAACCCTAACCTGTGGCCGAGCGCCGAACCCGTCGTTCCAGAAGACCCATGGGCCTAGGCAAAGTTCGCGCCAGCCCCGCATGGTTACTAGATCAGGGCTCCCGCGTCTGGCGCAAGACATAGCGGTCATGCCGCCTTCTCCCCGGGCAACAGCGCCACCACGTTAGTTGACCCGCCCGAGCCAAAAACCTGTTCCTTCAGCAACGCCAGCTGATCGCGGACCCGAGCGGCCTTTTCAAACTCCAGGTTCTTGGCGTGCTCGAACATCTGCTTTTCGAGACGCTTGATCTCTCTCGAGACCTGTTTTTCGGACATGACCTCGTACTCAGCCGCTGCGGACGCAGCCTTGAGGTCCCGGCGCGAAGCGGTCGCGTCGTAGACGCCGTCGATCATCTCGCGCACGTCCTTGACGATGCTGCGCGGAGTGATGTTGTTCGCGGCATTGAATAGCGCCTGCTTCTCGCGTCGCCGATCGGTTTCATCGATCGCGCGCTGCATCGAGTCGGTCACCCTGTCGGCGTACATGATCGCCATCCCGTTCAGATGGCGCGCCGCGCGCCCGATGGTCTGGATCAGCGAACGCTCGGAACGCAGGAAGCCTTCCTTGTCAGCGTCCAGAATCGCGACCAGCGACACTTCGGGAAGATCCAGGCCTTCGCGCAGCAGGTTGATGCCGACGACCACGTCGAATACGCCGGCACGCAGATCGCGAATGATTTCGACACGCTCAACGGTGTCGATGTCCGAGTGAAGGTAACGCACCTTGATGCCGTGTTCGGACAGGAACTCGGTCAAGTCTTCCGCCATGCGCTTGGTCAGCGTCGTGATCAATACCCGATCACCTTGATCCGTTCGGAGTTTGATCTCGGACAGCACATCGTCGACCTGCGAGCGCGCGGGGCGCACCTGGATCTGCGGGTCGACGAGCCCGGTCGGCCGCACGAGTTGTTCGACCACCTGCGACGAATGCTCGAGCTCGTACGCGGCAGGAGTCGCAGAAACAAAAATCGAGCGCCGCATCTTGCGTTCGAACTCGTCAAATCGCAGCGGCCGATTGTCGAGCGCCGACGGCAGTCGGAAGCCGAACTCGACCAGCGTTTCCTTACGTGCGCGGTCGCCGCGATACATGCCACCGAGCTGCGGAATCGTCACGTGCGACTCATCGATGAACATCAGCGCGTCGGGCGGGAGATAGTCGACCAACGTCGCCGGCGGCTCGCCCGGCATCGCGCCGGAAATGTGACGCGTGTAGTTTTCGATCCCACGACAGAAGCCGAGCTCGTTCATCATCTCGACATCGAAACGCGTGCGCTGCTCGATCCGCTGGGCCTCGACGAGCTTGCCCTGCGCTACGAAGGTAGCGATGCGCTCCTTCAGCTCTTCCTTGATCGTTTCGACCGCCCGCAATACGTTCTGGCGCGGCGTCACGTAGTGCGATGACGGGTACAACGTGAAGCGCGGAATCTTCTGGCGCACGCGGCCGGTCAGCGGATCGAACAACTGAATGGAATCGACCTCGTCGTCGTACAGGTCCACCCGGACCGCAAGCTCGGCATGTTCCGCCGGGAAGATATCGATCGTGTCGCCACGCACCCGAAATGTGCCGCGCGTGAAATCCATGTCGCTGCGCTTGTACTGCATCTGCGTCAGCCGCACGATGATGTCGCGTTGGCTCAGCCGGTCTTTGTGCCGCAGTGTGAGCACCATTGAGTGGTAATCGGACGGATCGCCAATTCCATAGATGGCCGACACCGTGGCCACGATCACCACATCGCGCCGCTCAAGTAATGACTTGGTGGCCGACAAGCGCATCTGCTCGATGTGCTCGTTGATGCTGCTGTCTTTCTCGATATAGAGATCGCGCGACGGAACGTACGCCTCAGGCTGGTAGTAGTCGTAGTAAGAGACGAAATACTCGACCGCGTTGTTAGGAAAGAACTCGCGCATTTCCGAATACAACTGAGCAGCGAGTGTCTTGTTCGGCGCAAGCACCAACGTGGGGCAACCAGCTCGTGCGATGACGTGCGCCATCGTGTAGGTCTTGCCTGAGCCAGTGACGCCGAGCAAAGTCTGAAACGCAAGGCCGTCAGTCAACCCTTCGCTTAGACGTGCAATGGCCTCCGGCTGATCGCCTGCCGGTGCAAACGGCTGATGCAATTGAAACGGCGAATTGGGAAAGGTCGTGACCACGCGATCTTGCACTGCAATAGATTGGCGACAAGCGCGCATCCTAACAGTTGACGCGCAAAAATCCTATACCTAAGCTAGAAGAGAGTGCCCAATCCTGGAGAGGAATCAATGAGTTATATGACGTTCCTTAAAATTTTATCAAGTGGGAGGCGGCCGCGCGTCTGCTGCTTCTTCGCGGGAAGACCCGCTCTATGCTGCAACCGCACCTGCTGCGCGGCGCTGTGCTAACGTTTTGATTTATTGAAAAAAGCAACGATCGGATGGCCACTTCGCTGTTTGCCGGCGTCCCGATGGCGCCGCGCGATCCCACCCTTGGACCGACGGAGGCCTTCAATCGCGATGTTGACCCCCACCGAGTCAACCTAGGCGTCGGCATCTATCTCACCGACGAAGGTCGCATACCCATCCTGCGCGCCGTTGCCAAGGCTGAACAACAGCAGGCCGCGGCCGCAGCTCCGCGCGGCTACCTGCCGATCGACGGCATCGCTGCGTACGACACAGCGGTGCAAAAGCTACTGCTCGGCGACTCATCGCCACTGATCGCGGCCGGCCGTGCGATTACCGCGCAGTCGCTAGGCGGCACAGGTGCTCTGAAGATCGGTGCGGATCTGTTGAAAAGAGTCGTGCCCGACGCAAGCGTTGCGATCAGTGACCCCACTTGGGAGAACCATCGTGCCGTATTCGAGAGCGCGGGCTTTCCGGTGGTGACGTACCCGTACTACGACGCGTCAACGCGTGCTGTTCGATTCGAAGCGATGGTCGACTTTCTGAAGACACTCGCACCACGCACGATCATCGTTCTGCACGCGTGTTGCCACAATCCGACCGGCGCTGACTTGACGGCGGAGCAGTGGCAGACGCTTCTGGAAGTGCTGCGCAAGCATGATCTGTTGCCGTTTCTCGATATTGCTTACCAAGGCTTCGCAAGCGGTATCGAGGAGGATGGCGCCGTCGTTCGGCAGTTCGCACAATCCGGCATGACGGTATTGATCGCAAGCTCTTTCTCAAAGAGCTTCTCGCTCTATGGTGAGAGGGTCGGCGCACTAACTATCATCGATTCGAGCCAGGACGAATCCGCGCGCGTGCTTAGCCAGCTGAAGCGCGTGATTCGTGCGAACTACTCAACGCCGCCGACGCACGGAGGCGCAGTCGTCGCCACCGTACTGACGACCCCGGAGTTGCGCGCCTCGTGGATCGAAGAGCTCACCGAGATGCGCGAACGCATCCGGCACATGCGCTCGGCGCTGGTCGAGCGTTTGAAGGCGCACGGTGCCGGCCGGGATTTTTCATTCGTGCTGCGACAGAACGGAATGTTTTCGTACAGCGGACTGACCGCAGAGCAGGTCGATCGGCTGCGGGAAGAGTTCCATATCTACGCTGTCAGCACCGGGCGCATCTGCGTCGCCGCGCTCAACAGTCGCAATGTCGACTACGTTGCGAAGGCGATCACGACTGTCCTGCCATGAGCATGCGTCACATATAATTCGCGCCCACCTTCTTCCTCGATAGCTCAGTCGGTAGAGCGACGGACTGTTAATCCGCAGGTCCCAGGTTCGAGCCCTGGTCGAGGAGCCAATATCAATCGCAGATGCCGTTGTGCACCCAAACAAGCCTAGCGTGAGGGTCGTCGAGAAACTTTACGAATGGTCGTTACTGCTCTTCGCTTTTGATCGTAATTCCCTGTTTCTACGAGATATTTCGGAAGTGGAATACATCGTGCATTACAGAGGTATGTTGAAATCGGAGGTGTTCCAAATGCAATCGGTGTCAAGTAACAGACGTACCAAGCACAGCCGCTGGAGCAAGCTTCTTTTGGCGGGTGCGGTGCTCGGCTCATTAACGCTCAGCGCACCGGCTCGAGCCGATCTAATTCTGATCGGACCAGCGCTGATTCAACCTGCTGGCCCTGGCGTAGTTCCGACCATCCTTGATTTTCAGTCCCAGGGAAATGCCACGGACGAAACGGGACGGACCTCGTTCAATGGGACGACCAGCGTTACAACGTCCCTGGTAAACCCCGCGGGCGCAGCTCAGCCCGGCGTGGATACGACAGTCATCACCGGTGGCGCGAACAACCAAGCGCGCACGCTCGCCGAGCTTGGAGTCGGTCAAGCCAGCGATCTACGGATCTTTTTCAACATTAATGAGCCGACACCGACGGCAGATGTGTTACTTCGCACCTTGATTGTCACCGCGTATGACACCACGGGCGCCTCGGTCTTCATGGCGTCGCTGGCTGCCCCGCTGACGCTGACTGAGATTGGCAGCGGTGCAGGCACGTCAGATTATGCGTTTGGCTTAACGGCCCTTCAAGCAGCGGACCTGCAAGCGGTGTTTTCGTCTGACCTGCGAATTGGCATCGAGGCGAGTATCAGCGACGCACAAGGCGGACCCGAGTCGTTTTTCGGTGGAAGTGCCAACACTGACACTGTGATACCGGAGCCGACGACGCTATTGCTGCTTGGTGCGGGCCTGTTTGCTGCCGGCTTTGCTCGCCGGCGTACCAAGTCTGTCTAACGGCTCGTTTTCGCAAATGCCAAGGCCCGCTTCTGCGGGCCTTGTTCTTTTAGCGCGGCCCACGCTCAGGACAGTGGGTCTGCGGCCGATCTCCTGCCCTAATCAATCCATGGAGCGCGGCCCCCTGCCATTAACCGGGCAGCCCGAATCTAGCGTCGAAATACTTTACGACAGGCGACTGGCGCCCGTTCATCGCGTAGCTTAACTCTCTGTTTTGACGGACAATATTCAGACTGGAATACTTCGTGCATAGATGCAAGACAAGACGGACCTTCAGACCAGTCTTTCTAACGGAGAGCGACCCAGATGAATATCCTAAAGCTGTCCCGCAACGTCGCACTGACGCTGGGCGTCGTCTTCGGCGCGATCAGTAGCGCACAGGCGGTGCCGTGCTCCACCATTACAAATATTGGCCTGTGGGAAGCTGCCGGCTCTTGCGACCAGGGCGACAAAGTGTGGACGATAGGGGCCAACACTTTGGACGACAACGTGCAGGTGTTGTTCAGTAGCCCGATCGAGAGTATTCATGTCATGCAGCTCGTCGGTTTCGACAACTCGAACCTCGCGGGTGCCTGGTCGATCGACTACTCGATTTCGGTGACCGACCCGAACTTCTTTATCAGCGCAATGTTCGCCGGTGCGGATAGCCCGGGTGGATCATCGCTGCTGACAAAGGACGTCACGGGCGATGAAGTTTTCAGCCTGAGCGTGGTCAACGGTGTGGAGAACGCGGGGTCGCAACGGCTCGGTCTGTCGGCCACCACCCTCAATATCAGTGAGGACTTCAGCGTCAACGCGGGTGCCAACCTGCTGAGTGTTTCCAATACCTATGAACAGACTGAACGTCTCGTTCCAGAGCCCAGCTCGTTGGCGCTGATAGGGCTGGGACTTCTTGCC
>JBDTQZ010000123.1:0-5950 GCA_039931935.1 Burkholderiaceae bacterium
CGGCGTCCGCCTCAAACGCGAGGTGCGAACCCGGCCAGAGGTCCGGGTTCGCACTATTTCAACACCCGAAACATGTTGTGATGGGCGTCCGTGAACGTCGGCAGATTCGTTCGATCTTCGATAAGCGTCGCCACGTAACCCAAGCTGCCGGTGCGCAACAACTTCTTGTCGCGTGAGACAAGAATCTGATCGGTCGGCGACAGCCAATACTCCGGCCCCACTTTGAAGCCGGGTACGTCCGAGACCAGTACGGCCTCCATATCGAACTCTTTCGCCAACCGCTTTACCACCGGCATCAGATCGATGTAGCGATTGGTCGCCTGAAAGACGATGACGCCGTTCGGCGCCAGGTGCTGTACGTACAGCGCCATCGCTTCGCGAGTGACCAAATGCATTGGTATCGAATCGCCGGCAAAGGCGTCGATTCCCAGAATGTCATAAGCCTGCGGCGCCGCGCGCTCGAGGCTTAAGCGGCCATCTCCAAGTACGACTTGAATTTTTGCGGCGCTGTCGCGCACGAACGTGAACTCGTCGTTCGCTATGTCTACGACGCGCGGGCTGATTTCATAAAAAGTGAATTCATCACCCGTGCGTCCGTAAGAAGCCAGCACACCAGCGCCAAGGCCGATGATCCCGACTCGGCGCGGTTGCGGTCGCACTTCATTCAGCGCTTCGAACAAGCGCCCATAACCCGACGAAGGTCCGAAGTAATCGCTCGGTCGATTGCGAAACTCTTCACCCAGAAGTTGACCGCCGTGCACGATACCGCCATGAAGCATTGAGCGATACGGCGCCGGATCGTCGCGATCGCGCGTGCGAATCACGCCATAAAAATCGCGGTCCATTATGCGCACATCGCGCGAATATTCCTGCGCACCGCGTATCGAGAAAAAAGCGGTCACGGTAAACACCGCAAATCCAAACAGCCGCCACGCACCGCGCATGCGCAGCGACAACGTCAAGGCCAGCAACACCAGCGCAATGTTGACTTCAAAGTAGCCAGGCAAGACCAGTGGCGCAACGATCGCAATCAGTACGGCACCAAGCGCACCACCGAGCGAAAGCATCAAATAAAAGCGCGTCAGCCAGCGCGGATCGGGCTTCATCGACGCCAATTCACCGTGGCAGAACATGCACGCTACAAATAGTCCGCCGAAAAAGACCGACGCAGCCGACATCAGGTTAAGTGACGGAATCAGCCACGCCATCGTCGGCGCAAGCACCGACAACGCGGCAATGAACAACTCGCGCTGATACCAACGCGGATGATCGAATGTCAGGATAAAACTCGCCAAGTAGATCGATAGCGGAAGCACCCAAAGGAACGGCACGCTGGCGATGTTCTGCGTGACGTGGTTGCTGACCGCTAGCAACATGATCGAAGCCATCGCAGCCAGCGCGAGCCACGTGAGCTGTGTCAGCACGCGGGGCGCTGATGTCGCCGCTGCGGTTACAGGCGCTGCTGGAGCATAGCCGACCTCGCGCGCACTTTGGAGCGAGGCCCACGCGATGCCCGCGCAGAGCAGTGCGAACGCGCCGTATGCGATCGACCATGCCCAGCCCAGTTCGATCAAGCCAAACCAAGGTTCCAGGAGCACCGGGAATCCAAGCAATGCCAATAACGAAGCGAAGTTCGACAGTGCAAACAATCGGTACGGGACCGCGGCTCGGAACCGACGCCAGTACCAAGACTGCAACAACGGAGTCGTAGTCGACAGAAGAAAGTACGGCAGGCCGATCGTCACTGCCAGCAACAGCAGGATTCGAAATATTGGATCTTCATCGCCGCGCGGCTTCCAATCGGCCGATGCAAGAATCGGCAGCGTCGCGAGCGACAGCACGAGCAGGCCGATGTGAAGCAGCGTTTGCCGTCGCACACCAAGCCGCGTCGTCAGGTCGGCGTAGGCATAGCCCGCCAGCAGAGTCGATTGAAAAAAAACCAGCGCCGTCGTCCAAACTGCAGACGAACCGCCGAACCACGGCAGGATCTGCTTCGCGATGATCGGCTGCACCAGGAACAGCAGGAATGCAGACAGAAATATCGTGCTCGCATACGGCAAGATCAAAAAGCGAGGACGGATATCAGGCGACGACGTCGCTGCGGACATATAAATGCTGCCGGAATTTCTGAACGCCAATTATCTTCGATTGCCGCCCGCGTCGAATACTCGACACGTTAACTGTCGTTTACCCGCACGCAATTGAATGCGGGAGCAACTACCGTTCACTCACGCTGCAACACTTGGTTGCTGCGACAACCTGGTTAAACAAGGAGTGAGCCATGAACCGCAATTCAATCCGTGCTTTGATCGCCACCGTACTGCTCGCCACCGCCGCGTTATCCGGCTGTGCGACCGTTGGAGACGAATCGTTCATCTATGCAGGCACCGACATCCTCTCTCAGGATCGTATGACAGGCGCTTAATATCCATAGGTAGCGGTAACGGGGCCGCGAAAACGGCCCCGCTTCGTTTCCGCTACAAGAGCGGACTGACGAGTCGCGTCAGGTTCTGGCTCAACTCTTGCACAAACGGGCGTTTGCGCCACTGATCGAGCGTGATCTGGTGTGAGCCGCGCATATAGCCCTCTTCGATCGCGACCAGCTGTGCGGCGATGTCTTGATCGAAGAACAATGCAACGATCTCTTCGTTTAGCTCGAACGAGCGCATATCGAGATTGCACGAGCCGATCCACGCCATTTGGCCGTCAATCGACACCGCCTTCGTGTGCAAGAACGCCTCTGTGTAGGCGTGAATTCTTACGCCCGCGAGCAGTAGCGATTCGTAATACGAACGCTGTGCATTACCGACAAAAAACTGATCGATGTGATCGTCGACGATCAGGTGCACCTCGGCACCACGATGCACGGCAGTTTCGAGCGCATCCTGCAATGACTGGCTCGGGATGAAATAGGGAGTCGTCACGACCACTCGTCGCGTGGCCGAATAAATGAGGTTGACCACCATGCGCAGCGCGCGCTGCGTCGACGACGAAGGTCCATTGGGCAAAACCTGCGCCGGTGTCCTTCCCGCCAGCACCGGTGGTGGAAACGCCGCCTCGCCGATGAACTCCGCGCTTTCAACAAACCAGTCGGAGCCAAAAACAGCCTGCAATTGCAGTGCTGATGGTCCTTTGATGCGCACCATCAATTCGCTGTAATTGAGTCCGGGTTTGAAATCAGCGCTTACCATGTTCTGCGACCCGGTGTACCCGATATGGCCATCGACGACGACGATCTTGCGGTGATTGCGCAAATCAAAACGCGCTGTCTTCCGCCCGACTCTGACTGGCAACGCGACGCGAGCCGCCACGCCGAGCGCTCGCAGCTTGGGAAGCAACGTGCGACGCGATGGCCGCGAACCGAATGCATCGATCAGTACTCGACAGATCACGCCGCGCGCCACGGCACGACCGAGCGCGTCGATGACGATCTTGCTGCGCGCGTCGTCGCCAAAAATATAGAAGCACAGGTGCACATGATGACGTGCGGCATCGATGTCCGCCGCAATGCGTTCGATCGTGCCCCTGTAGTCAGTTAAAAGCTCGACCGAGTTGCCACCCAGGTTGTTGAGCATGCCAAGATCGGTAGCAAGGCGGACGCTCGGTTGGTACTGCGGATCGACCGCTGGAGCGGCAATCTGGGGCAGCGCCGCCATCCGACGGCGCACCGGCTCAATCAGATCGATGTATTGCCCGCGCCGTTCAATCCGCCAGCGCGGCAAGCGGGGGCGCCCGATCAACACGTACAGGAGTAGCCCGACCCATGGCAGAAAGAAGATGAAAAGTAGCCAGCCCTTGGCCGCTTCCGGCGAGCGACGCGTCGGTACGATCGGCAACATCACCAGGCGGATCGCCCAGTCGCTGACGATCAGCAACGCGGTCCAAAAGCCGGTCGTTTCCATATCAGACATTGCGTGACCGGCGGTCCATGCGTCACCCAAGCTGTCCCTGACGATCAGCGATCAGCGATTACGAGTCACTTGCTCATCTCATCACCGAGACGGTCGGTCGGCCAACGCAACTGGTCGCGCAAGGCAAACGTCATCGGCAGATCCATTCTCAAATTATTCGGCGGAATCGGCTGCTGGAACCATTTTTCGTAGAAGCGGCCAACCACGCCATCCAGCATCAGCGAGGCTAAATGGCGATCAACGGTTTTCTTGAATTCGGTATCGCCTTTGCGCAGCAGGATTGCGATCGGCTCCAACACCAAAAATGAACCCACAATTGCCAGCTTCGACGGGTCCTTGGCCTTAGCACGCTGCGCGGCCAGCAACACGTCAATCGTCGCAAACGCCTCGACCTCGCCGCGCTCTACCGCTTCCCGTGCCTCGTCGTAGTTTTTGTATTCAACCAGCACAGCTCCGGGCAGCACGCCACCTTCAATCCTCTGCTTAAGCAGCGGGACCGAGTTTGTGCCGGGGACGACCGAGATGCGGCGGCCCACCAGATCCTGAATGGCGCGAATCTTCGAATCGGAACGCACGAGGAAGCGTGGACCCGAGAATTGATATGGCATCGAGTAGTCGATTGTCTTGCGGCGTTGCGGATCGTTGATCGTCGTGCCGCATTCCATGTCGGCTTTTCCACCGTTGACGACATCGAATCGCGTACGTGCGCTCACTTCGACAAATGCGATCCGCAACGGCCGCTTCAACTCGCGCTCCATTAATCGCACGATTTCGCGGCAGATGTCGATGCCATAACCAATGGGCTGCTTGTGGTCGTCCAAATAGGCAAACGGAATCGCGTCGGGTCGATGCGCAATCGTGACGACGCCGGTATCGCGCACCTTTGCCAGCGTCGGCGGCAGCTTCGAACCCGGTGCTTCGGCCGTCTGCGCTGCGGCGACACCGGAAGCGCCAAGGACGGCTGCAATCGTGAGCCAGCGCCCAAAGCAAACGAAGCCTCGTACCAAGCCTGAATGTCGGAAGTTCATGCGGCCTGACGTGCACTCGCACGTGCAATGAAAACGATTTTTAGTCTACGCGGTCGTCTTGCGGTCAACGTCGCACATTCGCGGCAGTTTCGACCGTACTCTCGGTAGACGGGCGCGGTTGCGGTCACCGTTAGTTATGCAGGATCTTCGACAGGAAAAGCTGCGCGCGCTCCGACCTGGGTTGACCGAAAAAGTCATCCTTCGAAGCGTCTTCAACGATCTCACCCTTGTCCATGAAGATCACTCGATTGGCGACCTTGCGCGCGAATCCCATCTCGTGCGTGACGACCATCATCGTCATGCCTTCTTTCGCCAGCTGCACCATCACGTCGAGCACTTCGTTGATCATCTCTGGATCGAGCGCAGACGTCGGTTCGTCGAACAGCATGCATATCGGATCCATCGACAGCGCGCGCGCAATCGCCACCCGTTGTTGCTGCCCACCTGACAACTGACCGGGAAACTTCGCCGCCTGCGAGCTCAAACCAACGCGGTCGAGCAATTTCATACCACGCACGGAGGCTTCCTCCTTCTTGCGATTCAGCACTTTGATCTGAGCCAGCGTCAGGTTGTCGATGATCGTCAAATGCGGAAAGAGCTCGAAGTGCTGGAACACCATGCCCACACGAGCACGCAGCTTCGGTAAATTGGTCTTCGCCGCACCGACCGAGATGCCATCGACGGTGATCACACCCTTCTGAAATGGTTCGAGAGCATTGACGCACTTGATCAACGTCGACTTGCCGGAGCCCGACGGGCCACAGACGACGATCACTTCGCCCTTTTCCACCGTCGTCGAACAGTTGGTCAGCACTTGAAAGGTGCCGTACCACTTCGACACGTCCTTGCACTCGATCATCGCCATTGCTTGCCCGGCTCCTCAGCGGATGACTGCGATTCTTTTCTGAAGCAGTTTGACAAGATACGAAAGCGTGTAGCACAGCACGAAATAAACTGCCGCTACGAACAGGTACATCTCGATCAGCCGCGAATCGCGCTGCGCGATTTTGG
>JBDTQZ010000124.1:0-5921 GCA_039931935.1 Burkholderiaceae bacterium
ATCTGCGCCCCAGCCCGGGTGGCCACGGCGATATGTGCAAGGTCGGCGACTTGCTGCCAGTCGCGCCAACTGTCAAGGCGCGCGAACTGGTCCGAACCCATGATCAACACAAGCGGCCGGTCGGGAAGTTGTGAACGCAGGGCGCGCAACGTGTCGATCGTGTACGTCACTCCGCCGCGCTCGATTTCGCGCATGTCGAGTGCAAATCGAGGATGGTCCCCGATCGCCAATTGCACCATTCGCGCGCGGTGTTCAGCAGCTGTGATCGGACCTTTCTGCCACGGCTGCGCGGCGGGGAGGAAGCGAACCTCCTCGAGCGACAAATGCTTCAGCGCGTCCCGCGCCAGCTGCAAATGACCGAAATGAATCGGATCGAAGCTGCCTCCGAGCAGTCCGACAGGCGCCGCTGTTACGTTCATCCGCTACGCCCATTCGCGCGGACGCAGGAAGTCCGAATACAGTCTTGCTTCAGGCGTGCCGGGCTCTGGCTGCCAGTCGTACTTCCAATGCACGATCGGAGGTAGCGACATCAGAATCGATTCGGTGCGGCCTCCCGATTGCAGACCGAACAATGTGCCGCGGTCGAATACAAGATTGAATTCGACATAGCGGCCGCGCCGGTAGGCTTGAAAGTCGCGCTCGCGCTGGCCGTAGGGCATATCACGGCGACGCTCGACGATCGGCACGTACGCATCGAGAAACGCATCGCCGACCGCGCGCTGCATGGCGAAGCTCTGCGCAAAACCGGGCTCGTGAAAATCATCGAAGAACACGCCGCCGATGCCGCGCGGCTCGTCGCGATGTTTCAAGTAAAAATATTCGTCGCACCATTTCTTGAAGCGCGGGTATTTGTCGGCGCCGAAGGGCGCGAGCGCGCGCTTGCACGTCGCGTGAAAGTGCTGCGCGTCGTCCTCGTATCCGTAATAGGGCGTCAGATCGGTACCGCCGCCGAACCAAAAAATATCGCGCTGATCCTTTGCCTTTGCGATGAAGAAACGCAAGTTCATGTGCACGGTCGGGACGTGCGGGTTGCGCGGATGAAATACCAGCGACACACCGAGCGCTTCGAAGTGTCTGCCGGCCAGCTCTGGCCTTTGTGCGCTGGCCGAAGGCGGCAACGTCTTGCCGACGACGTGCGAGAAGCCGACACCGCCGCGCTCAAGCAGATTGCCATTCTCGATGATTCGCGTGAGTCCGCCTCCGCCCAATTGCGCGTCAGCCGGTTTCTCCCACACGTCGTACCCGAACGGCTTGCCGTCGAGTCGTTCGAACGCATCGACGATGCGCTGCTGAAGCGCGAGCAAATACTCGCGAACCGATTGGCTATCGATGAACTCTGCCGTCACGAAAGATGGCGTTTTATGAAGCTCAACACCGTGTCGTACCACGCGACGATATTGCGCGGCTTCATGATCCAGTGGTTCTCGTCGGGGAACACCAGCAACTCGGACGGCACACCGTGGTACTGAAGCGCTTCGAACAGGTTCAGCCCCTCGCCGATCGGGCAGCGGTAGTCTTTTTCGCCGTGAATGATCAGCGCAGGCGTCTTCCACTGCTTGATATGGCGGATCGGGGCGTAACGATCGTACGCAGCCGGGTCGCCGTACGGATCTTCACCGCCCATTTCCAGGTACCACCAAGCGGGGTGATCCGTGGTCCCGGTGAATTGCGCCATCGTCGTCACGCACGCATGCGTGATTAAACACTTAAAGCGCTGCGTTTGTGTGCCGATCCAGTTGGTCATGTAGCCGCCGAAGCTGCCACCCATCGCCATCATGCGATTCGGATCGACGTCGGTGCGGGCGGCGACCGCATCGGTCACCGCCATTAGATCCTTGTAGCACTGGTCGCCCCACACGTTGCCCCAGATGCCTTGCACGAACGGCTGGCCAAAGCCCGTCGAGCCTCGCGGATTCGGCTGCACAACGCCGTAACCCTGTGCGACCGCGAGCATCGGATTCCAGCGCCAATGCCACGCATCGGCGGTCATGCCGATCGGACCGCCGTGAATCCAGAGCAACGTCGGCAACCGGCCCTGCGCGTTCTTCGGCTTCACGACAAAGTACTGCACATTGCCGCCATCCGTCGATTTCGCGGTGAGGTTTTCGACCTCTGCCCAATCCGGATATTCAAACCCCGATAGCCGCGCGAGCGTCTGCGGCGGGGAATTAGGCTTCGGCGTTACCACGAATGCTTCCGGTGGTTCAAGAAACGTCGAGCGGATACCGGCGATACGGCCATCGGGAAGAACGTTCAGATCGACGTGGGCGCCGCCTTCACGCGCGGCGGTGATCCGCTCCTCCTTGCCGGTAGCGACGTCAATCGTATAGACGGGCACATGGCCCGCCACGTCGGCACCGACGATCAAACGCTTGCCATCCGCGGACCAATCGCCGATGTGCGGCCACGCGTCAAAGTCTTTGGCAACTTCACGCAGCGAGCCAGTGGCGACATCGACCAACGTGAGCGTTGGGCGGAATACGACGGTCGGTGAGCGCGTGATGCGAATTACAGCAAGCGTCTTGCCGTCAGGCGCAAACAGCGGCGATTCGGAGTTGCTGTTGGTCGCCGCGCCGACGATGCGCAAGCTCTTGGACTCAACATCGATCAGCGCAATCGCAGTGTCGGTTTCGCGATCTTCGCCGGTGCTCTGCCAGGTCACCGCCACCTGCCGCCCATCGGGCGAAACATCGAATCCGGGCTCGACTGACATCTCGCGCCGCGCATCCGGTGTCAGATCGATGCGACTTTTTCCATCGGACGAATACGCAATCACGTGCGTGTTCGCCATGTTCTCGTTCTCGTGCAGCCAGTGATCCCAGTGACGCACCGGCTGACTGCGAAAGTGACGCGCGCTCGAGCCTTTCTTCTCGCGGTCCTTCGCGGTTTCGCGTTGCTTGTCGTGATCGACTCCGTCGAGCACCATTGCCAGCACGATCAGACGATCGGCCTTCTTCGCGAACTTGAACTCGTCGACGCCGAGCGGTTCGTCGGTCAACTGCAGAGCTTCGCCGCCCGCGGCCGGCAACAGCCAGACCTGCATGCGCTTGTCGGCGTCATCGTCCGTCTTGACTTCGTTCGGTTGGCGGTTCGACAGAAATCCGAGTGCACCGTCGCGCCGGAAACACAGCGCCGCATCTTTGCTGTCGCCGCGCGTCAGTTGGGTTGCATCACTGCCATCCGTAGGCACCTTCCAGATGTCGGATACATACTTGACCCCGTCTCGGTCGAGCCGCTGGACCCCTACTGCCAGCCATGTACCGTCCGGGGACGGTGCAACCGCCGACACGCGCTTCAGCGCGATGTGTTGTTCTACGGTGTACTGCGTCTCGGCCATCGATAATCCTAACGTTTGTTTTCGGCGCGATTGCCGAGGGCACGATGCCCGATATCGCGGCGAAATTGCATTCCATCGAACTCGACTTCATCGACCGCGTCATACGCGCGTTTCTGCGCGGCGCGCACTGTTTCGCCCAGCGCGGTAACGCATAGCACACGGCCACCGCGCGTCACCAACTGCTTATCCTCGAATGCCGTGCCGGCGTGAAACGTGATGCAGTCTTCATCGTCATTAGGGAGATGCGTGATCGCGTCGCCATTGCGCGGGTTGTCAGGGTAACCCGAGGCGGCGATCACAACGCCGAGCGCAGTACGGCGATCCCATTTGGCCTCGATCTGATCGAGCCGGCCATCGATCGCAGCATCGATCAACTGTGCGAGACTGGACTTCAATCTCAGCATGATCGGTTGAGTTTCGGGGTCACCCATCCGGCAATTGAATTCGAGCGTTTTGATACCGCCATCGGGTTCGATCATCAAACCGGCGTACAAAAACCCCTGGTAAGGAATTCCGTCGGCTGCCATTCCGTTCACTGTCGGCAGGATGATCTCGCGCAGCACGCGTGCATGAATGGTTGGCGTGACGACGGGTGCCGGCGAGTACGCGCCCATGCCGCCGGTGTTCGGTCCGCGGTCGTCATCGAGCAAGCGCTTGTGATCCTGACTGGTGGCAAGCGCAAGCACGTTCCTGCCGTCCGACATGACGATAAAGCTCGCCTCCTCTCCCGTTAGAAATTCCTCGATCACGACGCGCGCGCCGCTCGCGCCGATGCGATTGTCTATGAGCATCGAATCGATCGCCGCAGTGGCCTCATCCTCTGTCATTGCGACGACCACCCCTTTACCGGCGGCCAAACCATCCGCCTTGATGACGATCGGCGCGCCATGCTCTTGCACGTAGGCGCGCGCGAGCGCGGCATCGGTGAATGTCTGATGTTGCGCCGTTGGAATTCGATGCCGCTGCATGAACGCCTTCGCAAAATCCTTTGAGCTCTCCAGTTGCGCCGCCGCTCGCGTGGGACCGAAGATCCTTAGTTCCCGCGCACGAAAGACGTCGACCACGCCAGAAGCGAGCGGAGCTTCGGGTCCGACGACCGTAAATGCGACGCCTTCATGTTGCGCAAAGTCGGCCAGCGCCTCATGGCTCTCGTACGGAACATTCTGAAAGCGCTTATCGCGCGCTGTTCCGCCGTTACCTGGTGCGACAAAGATAGTCTGCACGCGTGCTGAGCGAGCCAGCCTCCACGCGAGCGCGTGCTCGCGACCGCCGCCGCCGATCACCAGCAGCTTCATCTAGGGCCTATTCACGCTGAAACGTGAGATGCGTTGAGTCGCAATGCGGATGGCTGCGCGACGCGGCGCTGCCGAATGGTGGTTCCATTCGCAAGCCGCTCGCCAAAGCAGACGCCGCATTGCGACCCAACCCGAAGGGAAAGGCCGCTTGCGGGCGCATTGCGTCGCGCTTGTGCAAATGCGGCTTCGCTGATTGGTCTGCACCAACGGCGCTCACGACGCCTAGCACTGCATCCCGCACTCGGCCTTGCGCACTCATGTTTCAGTGTGAATAGGCCCTACGATCGCGGCGGTGGTGTAAACCTGCTGCACATCGTCGAGGTCCTCGAGGATGTCTAGCAGCTTCTGCATCCTGTCAGCGTCGTCTCCCGATAGCACCGTTTCCGCCAGCGGCTTCATCGTGACTTCGGCGAGCTCGGGTTTCAGACCTGCTCCGTCGAGAGCAGCGCGGACCTTTTCGAAGTCGGCGGGCGCCGAGATGACTTCGACCGTGCCGTCATCGTTGGCAATCACGTCTTCGGCGCCCGCTTCGAGTGCGACGTCCATGACTTTTTCTTCAGATGTGCCGGGGGCAAAGAGCAGCTGCCCACAATGTTTGAAGTTGAATGCGACCGAACCGTCGGTGCCCAGGTTGCCACCATGCTTCGAGAGTGCGTGCCGCACCTCCGCGACGGTGCGTACGCGGTTATCGGTCATCGCGTCGATCATCAATGCCGCGCCACCGATGCCATAGCCTTCATATCGAATCTCTTCGTAGGTCACGCCTTCCAGCTTGCCGGCGCCTCGCTGAATCGCACCTGTGAGCCTGTCCTTGGGCACGTTACCGAGCCGAGCTTTCTCGAGCGCCAGACGCAGGCGTGGGTTCATGCCGGGATCGGCGCCACCGTCGCGAGCGGCCACCGTCACTTCACGAATGATCTTGGTCCAGAGCGAACCGCGCTTTGCGTCCTGGCGGTTCTTGCGATGCTGAATGTTGGCCCACTTGGAATGGCCGGCCATGGAAATCCGCGATTCGGAAGGGGGCGCGAGTGTAACAAGCAACACCCGATCAGCCGTGTGCCGCGAGGTGCGGGTTCGGCTACGCTTTGCAAAACAACCGTGAGTCGAGGCGTTGATGGCTGAACCGCTTGTGATTGCCATGTCAGGTGACGTCGAGCTCGCGCTGCTGCCAGCGTTATCCAATCGGCACGGTTGCATTACCGGCGCCACCGGTACCGGCAAGACGGTGACCTTGCAGAAAATGGCGGAAGGCTTCTCGAATATCGGCGTGCCGGTCTTCATGGCCGACA
>JBDTQZ010000125.1:0-5894 GCA_039931935.1 Burkholderiaceae bacterium
CAGCTCGTTGGTCTCGTGGTTGACCATGTTGGCGATCGGCCGCACGGTCATGCCGTGCTTCTCAGCGTCGCGCAAGTCGACCATGAAGATCGACATGCCGGCCGTCTTTTTCTTCACGTCGGCGAGCGGCGTCGTGCGCGCCAGCAGGATCATCCAGTCGGAGTGCTGGACGCGCGAGATCCACACCTTCTGGCCGTTGATCACGTAGCGGTCGCCTTTGCGGACAGCGGTGGTCTTGATCTTCGTCGTATCGGTGCCGCTCGAAGGTTCGGTCACGCCCATCGACTGCAAGCGCCACTCGCCGCTCGCGATCTTTGGCAGATACTGCAGCTTCTGCGAGTCCGACCCGTGACGTAGCAGCGTGCCCATGTTGTACATCTGCCCATGGCACGCGCCGGCGTTGCCGCCCGAGCGGTTGACCTCTTCCATGATCACCGAGGCCTCGGCCAGGCCGAGGCCGGAGCCGCCATAGTCCTGCGGAATCAGCGCCGCCAGCCATCCGGCCTGCGTCAGCGCATCGACGAACTCCTCGGGGTACGCGCGCTGCGCGTCGATCCGGCGGTGATACTCGGCGGGAAACTGCGCGCACAGCGCGCGTACTGCGTCGCGGATGTCGTGATATTTGTCGGTGGCAGCGTCCGGCATACGTCCGATCAGTCCGCACGCCGCAACAGGTTGACCCGCATTTGCCGCACGAAGTGTGCGCCCTGCGGTGACATGAACTTATCGAATCGTCGCCGCACTTCGGCGGCAGTCGCCTGATCCAGGCTGAGGTCCGAATGCGTGACGCGGACGACACGATCGACGAAGTCGTCGAAGTCGCGAAACGTCAGCGGTGTTTCGAATATCCGCTCCTCGACCCATTCGAGAACGCCGTCGGCTGCGGCCTGCTGCAGTGCTGCGTATGCGGCAGCGCGCACTTCGCCCTCGTCGTGGAACAGCCGCACGATGTCGTTGAAGTCGCCTCCGTAGACAGGCTCGGAAACGTACACGTATCCGCCCGGCACCAGCACACGCCGGACCTCGGCGAGAGCGCGTCCGAGTTCGCGCATCGGCACGTGATGCAGCGACTTCAGCATCAGCGCAACGTCGAACTGCTGGTCGGCCAGCGCAATGTCCTCGGCGCCAGCCAGCATAAAGCGCAGGTTCGACGGGTGCTCGCTCGCAATATTGGCGGCGTGCTGCCGACGGTCAACCTCGAGCGCCGTCACCGATGTGACGACGCCGCGCTCGAGCAGCCTGCGTGACACTTCGGCGTTGCCGCAGCCGAGGTCGATGACACGCGCGCCGGCGAGCGGCACCAGCCGGCGCAGAAACTCGACTTCATCGATGACACGTTCGGTGGTGGATTCGTTGATCATTTTGCGTTTGAGTGGGATCAGGCGACTTCGGCGCTCGCCTGCATCGCCAGCGCGCCCTCGTGATTGCGTGCCCAGAGGCTGAAGCGCCGGCCGCTTTCGGGCTTTCCGCACACGCTGAAGCGGTGCGTGTCGAACAACGGAGCGACGGCCTTGAAGTCGAAGCGCTGCACTTGCGCGTCTGGATGGTGGCGGCGCAGCAGGTCGAGCAGCAGCGTCGCGATCAGCGGGCCGTGCACGACCAGGCCTGGGTAACCCTCGACTTCGGTCACATAGCTGCGGTCGTAGTGGATGCGGTGGCCGTTGAAGGTCAGCGCCGAGTATCGGAACAGCAACACCGGATCGGGCAGGATCTCGCGCGCGAACGCTTCGTCGCCGCGCGCCGAAGGTGCGGCTGCCGATGTCGGGGCCGGTGGCGACAAGTCACGATAGACGATGTCGTGCTCCTCGGTCAGCGCCGCGCCGCGCGCATTGGCGATCGCGTGAGCCACTGTTACGAACACCAGCGCACCGCTCCTACCCTGCTTCACCGTGATGTCGGTGATGCGTGAATGGCGCGTGACCTCGTCACCGACGCGCAACGGAGACTGAAACTGCAAGCGGCCGCCGGCCCACATGCGGCGCGGCAGCACCGGCGGCAGAAAACCGCCGCGCTTCGGATGACCGTCGGGACCCATCTCGCTCGTGCGAGCGATCGGCGTGAAGTACAGCCAGTGTGCCAGCGGCGGCACCGTGTCGCCGGCGCGCGGGGCCGGATCGTCGCGATCCAGCGTCGCAGACAGCGCGGCGATCGGCGCCGCAGTGACGCAATCCACACGCTGTTCTTCGCGGCCGATCCACTGCTGCCAGCGGTTGGGTTCGCCGTTCATCGTTCGTGGCTGCCAGTGTAATGCGTGCGTCATGCACCTGCTGGCGCAACGCGCTACTGATAACTCGCGCTTGCTGTGGCGCCTTGCGACTTTGTCGCGCGACTTCACTAATACAATCGCCGCTCGTTGGACCGGAGGATTCGTGCGCCTCATCGGATGGATCTCATTGCTGGCAGCTGTCGGCATACTGGCCTTCGGTCTCTGGTATCGGCAAGCCAGCCTGCCGATCCATGAAGGAACGTTCATCGTCTCCGGATTGCAGCAAGCGGTACGCATCGATCGCGATGATGATCACGGCATTCCGAACATCGTCGCAGCGAACGAACGAGATGCGACGTTTGCTCTCGGTTATGTGCATGCGCAGGATCGCTTGTGGCAGATGGAGGTGAATCGCCGTATCGCCGCCGGGCGTCTGGCTGAGGTGCTGGGTGAGCCGGCGCTCGATGCCGACAAGTTTCTGCGCACGATCGGCATTGCACGTACGGCCCAAAGCATTTATCAAAATCTGGATGGCGAGCATCGTGACCTACTCGATGCGTATGCGGCGGGTGTCAACGCGTACCTGAGTAAACGAGGCGGGCCTCTGCCGCCCGAGTTCTATCTGACGCGCACACCGAAGCCCGAGCCATGGACGCCGGCTGATTCGATCGGCTGGTCGCTGATGATGGCGTGGGATCTCGGGCGCTATTCGTATTCGCGCGAGCTGCGGCGCCTGCAATTGGCTCAACGGTTTTCGGTGGCGGAGATCAACGAGTTTTATCCGCCGTATCCGGGCGACTCTGCGCCGGCGACGGCGGACTATGCCGAGATGTATCGATTGCTCGGCATCAAGGCAACGTCGGTGTCCACGCTGACCGCGCCTGCGGTCGGCTTCGATCTGGGCTTCGGTGACGGTGAAGGACTCGGCTCGAACAACTGGGTCGTGTCGGGCAAGCGCACTGTCAGCGGCAAGCCGATGGTGGCCAACGACCCGCATCTGGGACTGACCACACCATCGGTCTGGTATTTCGCTGGCTTGCAGGCACCTGGCTTGAAAGCGATGGGCGCAACGTTGCCCGGAGTTCCCGGTGTTGTTCTCGGTCGCAACGACCGCATCGCGTGGGCGTTTACCAATACCGGTGTCGATCAGCAGGATCTTTATCTTGAGCGCATCAATCCCGAAGTGGCCGACGAATATCAAACGCCGGAGGGCTGGGCGCGCTTTGTGACGCGCATCGAGCGCATCCGCGTCAAGGGCGGCGACGATGTCGAATTGACGGTGCGCGAGACGCGGCATGGCCCGGTGATCAGCGGACTTGCCAGCGTTGAAAAAGGGTTTAAGCAACCGCAGTTCGCGCTCGCATTACGCTGGTCTGCGCTTGAGCCCGACGATACGACGATCGCGGCGATTCGCGCACTGAACAAGGCACGCAATGTCGACCAGGCGGAGCGAGCGCTGGCGCAGTTTCAAATCGTCACCCAGTCGGCGTTGATCGCGGACGTCGACGGCAAGATCGGGATGGTCGTGACCGGGCGCATACCGATACGCGATCGAGCCAACGATTTACATGGACTCGTACCCGCACCGGGATGGGAGGCGCGCTACGACTGGCGCGGCTACCTGTCTGCCGAGCAAGCACCGAGGATGCGCGATCCTGCCGGCGGGTTTATCGTCACGGCCAATCACAAGGTGGTGTCGTCCAAGTATGCGCACCATCTCACCTACGACTGGTTCCTGCCCTATCGCGCGCAGCGTGTCGAGCAATTGCTGGAAGCGCGCGGCAAGCACGACGTAAGCACTTTCAAGAAGATCCAGGCCGACGTCACTTCGCTCGCGGCGCGCGACATGTTTGCAATGTTGAAGGATGTACAGCCTCAGACCGAGGCCGGGCGTGACGCGCTCGCGCGACTTGCCGCGTGGGACTTCCAGATGAAGCGCGATACACCCGAGCCGTTGATCTATCACGCATGGATGCGCGAGCTCAAGCATCGAATTTTTGCCGATGACCTCGGTGCATTGACCGACGATTTCGTCGACCAAGCCGAGCTCACCTCGACATTGCTGTACGTGTTGTCCGGTCGCGCGCAGGCGCGCGATTGGTGTGACGACCGGTCGACGGAGCAGCGCTTCGAGACATGTCGCTCGCTGGCCGGCGAAGCACTCGACGCATCGGTCACGCAGCTGACCCAGGCTTCGGGCCGCGACGTGGCCGGGCTGCGATGGGGGGACGTGCATCGCGCGGCTGCGGAACACCGGCCGATGTCGAGCGTGCCCGGACTTCGCCGCCTGTTCGAACTGCGTATCGCGTACCCCGGAGATACGCACACGATTAATGTCGGTGCGCTGTCACACCGTGCCGAAGCTCCGTTCTCTACACGGCATACGGCTACCTTGCGCGCGATATACGACCTCGCGGCGCTTGAATCGAATTCCGTGTGGGTGGGTTCAAGCGGACAGGTCGGCAATCCTTTTTCCGACCTTTATGGGTCAATGCAGCCGCTATGGCGCGATGTGTTGTACCTGCCGATGCGTCCGCCAACGGCGCGCGATGCGATGACGCTGGAACTGAAGCCGCGACGTTGAACAAGATTAACAGCGGGCGCGCGTATCAAGACGCGCGCCCGCTGCCAATGGCTTATTCCTTGATATCGACGCCGTAAAAGTTATGTCGTCCAAACGGCGATAGCTTGAAGTCGATGACGTTCTTGCTCATTGGCTTTAGCTGCACCGCGTGTGCGATCGTGAACCAGGGCGCCTGCTCCTTGAAGATCACCTGCGCTTTTTGATAAAGGTCGGCACGCTGCGGCTGGCCTGAGGTCGTCTTTGCACGCTGGACCAACTCCTCGAACGGCTGGTAACAGAACTTCGCTACGTTGCTGCCGTTGCTCTTGGCCGAGTCGCAGCCGAGCAGTGTATTCAGGAAGTTGTCGGGATCACCGTTGTCGCCGGTCCAACCGAGCATGCCCATCTGGTGCTCGCCGTTCTGCATCCGCTTGCGGTATTCGCCCCACTCGAAGCTCTTGATCTCCGCGGTGACGCCGATCTTGGCGAGGTCGGCCTGCATCAGCTCCGCGATACGCCTGGCGTTCGGGTTGTACGGCCGTTGCACCGGCATCGCCCACAGATCGGTTGCGAATCCGTTGGGATGGCCGGCGTCGGCCAGCAGCTTCTTCGCGGCGGCTGGATCGTACGGATCATCCTTGATGGCGTCGTTGTACGACCACTGCGTCGGCGGAATCGGATTCTTCGCAGCGACTCCGGTGGTCAGGTAGACCGCGTCGATGATCGCCTTTTTGTTGATCGCCATGTTAATGGCTTTGCGCACGCGCACATCGTCGAATGGCTTCTTCGTTGTGTTGTACGCGAGGTAGCCGACGTTCAACCCTGCCTGCTCGAGCACCTGGATCTTCGGATCCTTGCGAATCGCGTCAAGATCGGCCGGGTTCGGATACGGCATCACATGGCATTCGCCTTTTTGCAGCTTCGCCCAGCGCACCGAGGCGTCCGGCGTGATCGAGAACACCAGGTCGTCGATCTTGGCCTTGCCGCCCCAGAACTGCGGAAACGCCTTGTAGCGAATGATCGCGTCACGCTGGTACTGCACGAGGTAGAACGGCCCGGTACCGATCGGCTCCTGGTCGATCTTCTCCGGCGTGCCGGCCTTCAGCATCGCGTCGGCGTATTCCT
>JBDTQZ010000126.1:0-5893 GCA_039931935.1 Burkholderiaceae bacterium
ACGGCGGAGTGACTCGCGTACGCGTACTGAACGTCCGGCGACGAAGAGCCTTCTCAGTCGAGCAATTGCGGTGCTTGCCCGGCGCGACCACAGTCGTGCCGAGCTTTCCCGCAAACTTGCGCGGCACATTCGCGAGGATGCTGATTCGGCAGAAATCGATCGTGTCCTCGACGAGCTGGATCGTAACGGGCTCTTGTCCGATCAGCGCTTCGCCGGTGCGGTCGCCCGCAGCCGCTCGCAACGCTTCGGCGATGCGCGTATTCGCTATGACTTGCGGCGTTCTGGCGTAGCGGACGATATCAGCGCGGCTGCGCTGGCCAACCTGGCCGGCAGCGAGGTTGCGCGGGCGGGTGCAGTCAGGTCGAAGCGTTTTGCTGCACTGCCTGCGTCCGCCGCAGAACGTGCGCAGCAGGGTCGGTTTCTACAGTCGCGTGGATTTTCGCTCGACTCCATTTTTCAAGTCCTGCGAGGCCGAACAGACGCCGAGTAATTGCTGCGCCCGCGGCCAGTAAGTGCGTCAGCGGGCGACTCGCCTGTGTTAGATTCTTCGAGGGGCCGCACCCGCATTTTGCACAGGGTGCGGCCCGTTGTCGTTTTCAACCAGCATGCCCAACCGCTGCCACTTACATACCCGCTCCATCGTCGCCGCGGATGCGCTTTCTCGGTCGGTTGCGCATAAGCGATGAAGATCCACGAGTATCAAGGCAAGGAAATCTTTCGCCGTTTCGGGATGCCGGTGCCGCGCAGCACGGCTGTATTCGGTGTTGAAGAAGCGGTCGACGCTGCACGCGACCTGGGTGGGCCTGTGTGGGTCGTCAAGGCGCAGATTCATGCCGGCGGCCGGGGCAAGGGCGGCGGTGTCAAGGTTGCGCGCTCAATCGAAGAAGTCCGCGCGCGCGCTTCGGAAATTCTCGGCATGCAGCTGGTCACGCATCAGACCGGACCGGCGGGTCAGAAAGTCCGCCGGCTGTTGATCGAAGAGGGTGCCGATATCAAGAAGGAGTTCTATGTTGGCATGGTCGTCGATCGCGCGACCCAGCAAGTCACGTTGATTGCGAGCTCCGAGGGCGGGGTCAACATCGAGGAAGTGGCCGCACATACGCCGGAGAAGATTCACAAAGTGCACATAGAGCAATCGCTCGGGTTGAGCGATCGTGACGCCGATGACATCTCGTTCAAGATCGGGATCCCGCTCGCCAGCGTTCCTGCGGCGCGCGCCATTTTCCATGCACTCTACAAGGCGTTTTGGGAAACCGACGCGTCGCTGGCGGAAATCAATCCTCTAGTGTTGACCGGCGACGGCCAACTGATCGTGCTCGATTCCAAGATGGACTTCGATTCGAATGCTTTGTTTCGGCACCCGGACATCGTGGCCTTGCGTGACTTCGACGAGGAAGACCCGGCTGAGATCGAAGCCTCCAAGTTCGATCTGTCCTACATACAACTTGACGGCAACATCGGCTGCCTGGTCAACGGCGCAGGCCTTGCGATGGCAACGATGGACGCGATCAAGCTTTTCAACGGCGACCCTGCCAATTTCCTCGACGTGGGCGGCGGGGCGACACCGCAGAAAGTCACCGAAGCGTTCAAGCTGATGCTTCGCAATCCCAACCTAAAAGCCATTCTGGTGAACATTTTCGGCGGCATCATGCGCTGCGACGTGATTGCCGAGGGCGTCATCGCCGCGTCGCGGGCGCTGCAGCTGAGAGTTCCGCTGGTGGTACGTATGAAGGGCACCAACGAGGAGCTCGGCAAGAAGATGCTCGCCGATTCGGGGTTGCCGATCATCTCCGCTGACACGATGGCAGAGGCCGCGCAAAAGGTCGTGGCCGCTGCGGCAGGTCAAAAGCAATGAGCATCCTGATCAACAAGAACACGCGTGTCGTCACGCAGGGGATCACTGGCAAGACCGGGCAATTTCACACGCGGGTGTGTCGTGAATATGCAAACGGCAGCGCGTGCTTCGTTGCTGGCGTCAATCCAAAAAAGGCGGGTGAAAGTTTCGAGGGTGTTCCGATTTTTGCCACGGTCAGGGAAGCGAAGAAACAAACTCGCGCCAACGTTTCGGTGATTTACGTGCCTCCGGCCGGCGCTGCGGATGCGATCTGGGAGGCGGTCGACGCCGACCTCGACCTTGTTATTTGCATCACCGAAGGCATTCCGGTGCGCGACATGGCGGTGGTGCGCGACGAAATGCGCAAACATGGCAAGCGAGCGTTGCTGCTGGGTCCGAATTGCCCGGGCACGATTACACCGGATGAGTTGAAGATCGGCATCATGCCGGGCCACATTCATCGCAAGGGACGTATTGGCGTCGTCTCGCGCTCCGGCACGCTGACGTACGAGGCAGTGGGTCAGTTGACCGAGCTGGGGCTGGGGCAGTCGAGTGCTGTCGGAATTGGAGGAGACCCGGTCAACGGGTTGAAGCACATCGACGTGCTGAAGCTATTCAATGAAGATGACGAAACCGATGCGGTGGTGATGATCGGCGAGATCGGCGGCAATGATGAGGAAGTGGCGGCATTCTGGGTGCGTGACCACATGAAAAAGCCGGTCGTTGGATTCATTGCCGGCGTGACTGCACCGCCCGGCAAACGAATGGGGCACGCGGGCGCGATCATCTCGGGCGGCATGGGAACGGCGCAGCAAAAACTGGCGACGCTGGAGGAATGTGGAATCCGCACGACGAAAAATCCGTCCGAGATTGGCAAGCTGCTGCAAAGCGTGTTGACTTGAGCCGGCGAGCAAATACCGCCATGACCCGTACGTAAGGCCGCTCCAGTGGAATTCCTGACACCCGGCTTCTGGGTTGCGTTGATGCAAATCATCGGCATCAACATCGTGTTAAGCGGCGATAACGCTGTGGTGATCGCGCTCGCTGCTAGATCTTTGCCGCCGCAGCAACAGAAGCAGGCGATTCTATGGGGTAGCGGCGCCGCGGTCGTGATGCGGATCGTTCTGACCATTGTTGCGGTCGAGCTGCTCAGGCTCCCGTACCTGAAGCTTGTCGGCGCGGTGTTGTTGGTATGGATCGCCGTCAAGTTGCTGATGCCTGAACACGAGGAGGCAGGCGGCGGCAAGGTGGTTGGTTCTCTCGGGGCGGCGGTGAAGACGATCCTGATAGCGGACCTCGTGATGAGTCTCGATAATGTGATCGGGGTCGCCGCAGCGGCAAAGGGCAGCTTGACGCTTCTGATCGTCGGGCTGGCAATCTCGATTCCGCTCGTGGTCTTCGGTTCGACGATGCTGTTGAAGTTGATGCAGCGTTGGCCGATCATCATCACGATCGGCGCGGCTTTGCTCGGCTGGGTCGCCGGTGAAATGGCTGTCACCGACCCGTTGGTGACCGAATGGGTCGAGGCGAACGCCAAATATCTGCATTGGCTCGCACCCGCCGCCGGCGCCGTTCTCGTTGTTCTGCTCGGCAAATGGCTCGCGGCGCGGGCGCATGCGGGGCGGCCAGCGAGAGAGGCACGTGACGCGCCGCTGACCACAGGATTTGCAGGCGCCGGTGGGTTCCGCCGCATATTGCTACCCGTGGATGCGTCGGATAACGCAGCGCGCGCCGCGGAATACGTCGCCGCGCACGTACGAGCTCGAACTTCCACAGAGCCCATCGACATCCACGTGCTGAACGTGCAGCGCGCAGTGTCGGGAGGTGTCAGCAGCTTCGTTTCAAGAGACTCGTTGGACGACTATCATCGCGAAAAAAGCATGCAGGCGCTGGAGCGGCCGCGCAAGATTCTCGACGCGGCGGGTGCCAAATACAGCGTTCACACGCTGGTTGGCATTCCGTGGGACGTGATAAGCGATTACGCGGACGCCAACCAGATCGATCACATTGTGATGGGCACGCGCGGTCTGGGTTCGTACACCGCCGCGGCGCTTGGGTCCGTTGCACAAGGTGTCGTGCAACGCAGCTCAGTACCCGTCGTGCTGGTTAAATAATCCCTCACAACACGAACCGATGCGCTTTTCACTCGACTTTGCGCTGAAAACTCATCCAGGCCTTGTGCGTCCGTTGAACGAAGATGCCATAGGCGCCGATCCATCGTGCGGCTTGTTTGTGTTGGCCGATGGCCTGGGTGGCTACAACGCCGGCGAAGTGGCAAGCGTGATGGCGATCAGCTCGGTGCTTGAACGCCTCGCATCGTCGATCGACACGCTCGATGTAGACGACGGTGCGTTCACACCCGACGAAGCGATCTACGATACCGTGACCGACATCAACTCCAACATCTACAACGCGGCGTTGAACAGTACTGCGTTCGAGGGCATGGCGACCACGCTGGTGATCGGCTGGTTTCTCGGCGGCCGGCTATGGGTGGCGCATACCGGCGACTCGCGGCTGTATCGCTATCGCGATTCGATGCTCGAACAGCTCACACGTGACCACTCGTTTTCGCAGGAGCTGCTCGACGCCGGCATGGTCACCGAAGAGGAAGCGCGCTCGCTGCCGGCCAAGAATCTGGTCACGCGCGCACTCGGTGCCGGAGCTGACATCGAACCGGAAATTCACAACGTCGACGTCCTGGCGGGCGACGTTATTCTGCTGTGCTCGGACGGCTTGACCGAGATGGTGGGCAGCTATGAAATCGAGGGTCTGCTGTCGATCAACGAGGAAGATATGCATGAGACTGCACGACGGTTGGTCGATCTGGCCAACGAATCGGGCGGTCGGGACAATATCTCGGTGATCCTGGTTCGAGTATCGTCCGTCGCTGAAATGCAGGTGTCGGCGGCTGCGATCGAAGTAACCGAGGGCGAACTGGTCAACGGCGAGCTTGTGCCCGGCTAGGCCACGCGCGTATCGTCCAAGTAAGCCGTTGATTGGCAACCTTTTTGCACGCTGGCAAAATTGAGCGAGAGAACAAAATGATGGCCGAGGGAGAATCTATGCCTAGGCTGGTCCTGAGTCTGGACGGCGTTGTGCTGCGTGAAGTCGGTCTCGCCAAAGACCGCACCACCATCGGCCGCCGCTCGCACAACGACATCGTTATCGACAATCTCGCCGTCAGTGGCGAGCATTCGGTCATCTACACGTCGGCCGGTGACGTCTACCTTGAAGATCTGGGCTCGACCAACGGCACCACCGTCAACGGCCAGCCGATCAAGAAGCATCTGTTGCAGAGCGGGGACACGCTCGAGATCGGCAAGTACCGGCTGAAGTTCCTCGCCGACGGCGCGACGGGCACTGAAGGTGAAGTCGATATCGACACGTCGCAGCCGCTGCGGCGTGAGTTCTATGGGCCAGGTCCGGCCACAATCCAAATCCGGCAGCCGGGCATGAACGGCGAGGACGGACCGCCCGCTGCAGCGATCAAGATTCTGACCGGCGCCAACGAAGGGCGAGAGCTGCAGCTTGTGAAGGCGTTGACGACGATCGGTCGCCCCGGCCATCAGGTTGCAGTCATCACTCGACGGCCGACCGGCTACTTCATCGCGCACGTCGAAGGCGAGATGTTCCCCAGCGTCAACGGCGTCAACCTCGGCTCTGCCGCGCATCCGCTAAAAAACAGCGACGTCATCGAGCTCGCCGGCGTGCGGATGGAGTTCGTCAACGCACCCGCGGTTCAAGCCGCAGCATAAGCAAGGGTTGTCATTCCCGCGCCTGCGGGAATCCAGTGTGATTGCATCCTCATCCAACTGGATGAGCCGGTCACGGTGAGGCACCGCGTGACAAAAACCGGCTGCAACATGTGACGATGCGCGTCAGGGAAAGCGGGAATTGATCGCAAAATCCCCTCCAATTCTCTTAAAACGGCCTGGCACGGAACTTGGAGTGTATTGAGCATCGGCATGGGGCCGTATGTTTGTCCTGACTCCTAGGAGAGCTCTTAAATGATTAAGAACCAAATCGCCCGCGCACAACGCGGCTTTACGCTGATCGAGT
>JBDTQZ010000127.1:0-5874 GCA_039931935.1 Burkholderiaceae bacterium
CCATCTGATCGCCTGCCCCCCCGAGCAGTGCCGGCGTGATGTAGTAGCCAAGCGCCAGGATGAAGACGAGCACCGCGCCGGCGCCTACGCCCGCATAGGTTTGGGGAACGTAGACCTTCCAGAATGCCCCGAATGGGTGGCTGCCGAGAGATACTGCAGCCTTGTGGTAGGTGGCAGGCACCGACTTCATGACGCTGTACAGTGGTAAGACCATGAACGGCAGAAGGATGTGGGTCATGGCGATGAGGACGCCCACGCGGTTGAACAGGAGTGGTAGGGGCGCATCGGTCAACCCCAGGAACATGAGCAATTTATTGACCAGTCCTTCCCCCTGGAGAAGCACGATCCAAGCTGCGATCCGCACAAGAATCGATGTCCAGAATGGCAGAAGCACGAGAATCAGCACTAGATTTGCCTTGCGGGTCGGCAAACCGGCGATCCAGTACGCCAGCGGGTAGCCCAGCAACAGAGCAGCGAGGGTGACCGTAGCGCTGATGAGGAAGGTGCGCGCGAAGATGCCCTGGTAGTTGGACGCGCCGTCCTCAACTGCAACAACATGACCGGCGTCATCGACCTTGTGGTCCAGCGCGGTGAGCATGTAGGCGCTTGTGTAGCGCGAGCCGTTGCGCGCAATGTCTCGCCAGTAGGCTGGCTCCGCCCAGCGCGAATCGATCTCAATCAGACGGCTTCGAATATCTATGGCTGACAGGGACGAGTTACCTTGTACCAGGGGTAAAGCTGCCGATGTCTTTCTGATGAGTGAGCGAAATCCGCTGTGTTCGCGGTTTAGCCGCGATGCTGCCGCGCCGATGCGATCAGATGTGCCACTGCTTAGGTCGTTGATCAGTGCCGGATACGCCTCGAGCGGTACCTCGAAGTCTTGTTGCCACTTGTCGAGCGCAGACACTGTCGCGGGGAATGCCTCTACGACCTCCGGGTTGTCGACGGCGCGCGCCAGCAGTGCCACTACTGGCACCACGAACACGATCAACAGGAATACAACGAGGGGTGCGATCAGAGAGAACGCAGCGAATTGCTTTCGACGTTCAACGAGTCGCAATGATTTCTTGAGGCGCAGCGTGTCGAGTTGCGCGGCGGACGCCAGTGGGTACGCAGTTGTGGTCATTACATTCATCTTCACTCCTAGGACTTCCTCGCGCAGCGCGAGGAAGCTTGTGTACAAATTACTTGGATGCCCAGGCGGTGAAGCGTTGCTCCAGTTCTTCTCCGTGATCGGTCCAGAACTGTAGGCTTTGCTGAATAGCGGACTGACGGTTTTGCTGAGAGTTCGGCAGGCCAGTAAGGGTCGCAGCGTCAAGCTTTGCAGGCGCACCCACGTTGACTGGTCCATAGGCGATCAACTTGGCGAACTCGGCTTGCGGTGCCGCGCTGGACGCGTATGCGATGAACTTTTCCACAGCAGTCTTGTTCTTGCTGCCCTTCGGAATGACCCAGTAATCAAGGTCGAAAATGCTTTGCGCCCAGGATACCCGCAGGCTCTTGTTGCCATCGCGTTGAGCAACATCGATTCGGCCGTTGTACGCGGTAGACATAACGACATCGCCGGCGGCCAGGAACTGCGGCGGTTGGGCACCGGCCTCCCACCATTGGACGTGGGATCGGATCTCATCCATCTTCTTGAACGCCCGCTCGACACCCACCTTCGTGGCAAGCACCGGGTACACATCCTTCGGCTCCACGCCGTCCGCCATCAGCGCGAACTCGAGGTTCGACCGTGCTTCCTTGCGCATGCCGCGCTTTCCCGGGAACTGCTTCACGTTCCAGAAGTCCTTCCACCCGTTCGGGGTTCCTTTGACGCGGTCTGCGTTGTAGGCCAATACGGTCGACCAGACGAAGGAGCCTACGCCGCAAGGCGTCACGGCTTCAGGAATGAAGTCGCTTTTCTTGCCGATGTTGTTCCAGTCGATTTTCTCGAACAAGCCGTCGTCGCAGCCGCGCCCGACGTCGCTGGACTGCACTTCCACTGCGTCCCACGTCACCTGCTTCGTTTCGACCATCGCTTTGACCTTGGCTAGATCCCCTGTGTACTCGGCGGCCAGCACTTCGGCGCCGGTTGTCTTCTTATAGGGATCGACCCAGGCCTTCTTTTGAGCGTTGCCAACCGCGCCGCCGTAATTCACGACGGTAATGGCATCTGCAGCGGACGCTGCCGTAGCTAGCGCAACGATAGATGCTGCGCAGATAGTTTTGATAGATTTGAGTTTCATAGTGAGGTTTCTTTTGCTGGTGATTAAAAAATGAACGATGGCGTTATAAAAATGATTTCGCGCGCCGAGACTTGTGTCAGTGAAATATTCGAACGTGGTTGAAGTGATATGCGAGCCGAATCGGCTTGCCGGCCTGTACATCTTCGAGACCGGGATGTCCAAGCGGAACCTTCACAAAGCAGTCGTTCACACCTGATACGCGGCAGTGGAGGCGCACGTGATCCCCGAAGTAAACGAGATCAATTGCGTTAGCCGATACAGTCAGTCCGTCAATATTCGCGGCAGTCGAAAGGCTTAATCGTTCCGGGCGGATGACTGCAGTGACATCGGAGCCGACTCTTGGCACGCCGCCAGCGTTGATGCCACGCAGCAGTCCACCATCTCCCAGTCGAATGTCACAGTACTGATCGTCGATGCCCAATACTTGGCCGCGCAAATTGTTGCTGTCACCAATAAAGTTGGCGACGAATATGTTGCGAGGCGCTTCATACAGCGTGTCGACGGTGTCAATTTGCTGAATGACCCCACGATCAAAGACTGCAACCCGATCCGACATCGTCAGAGCCTCGCTCTGATCATGTGTTACATAGACGAAAGTGACGCCCAGTGAGCGGTGCAGCTCTTTCAACTCGATCTGCATGCGTTCGCGTAGCTGCTTGTCGAGTGCCCCGAGCGGCTCATCCATCAGAACCAGCTTGGGATCGAACACCAGCGCGCGCGCGATCGCGACTCGCTGCTGCTGCCCGCCAGAGAGCTGCGCTGGATATCGCTTGCCAAACGCTCCCATCTGGACCATGCCCAGGGCCTTTTTGACTTTTTTGGAGGAATCACTGGCACTCACACCGCGCACCCGCAACGGGTACTCAATGTTTTGCTCAACTGACATGTGGGGGAACAACGCATAGTTCTGGAACACCATGCCAATGTTCCGCTTGTGCGGAGGAATTCGGTTGAGCAGCCGGCCATCGAGTCTGATTTCACCCTCGGTGGGATGCTCGAACCCGGCGAGCATCATCAGGCAGGTGGTCTTGCCAGACCCCGATGGCCCCAGCAGCGTGAGGAACTCGCCACTGCATATGTCGAGGTTGAGGTCTTTGACGATGAGATGGTCACCGTCGTAGGTTTTACGAACGTTGCGGAAGCTAACGAACACGTTTTCCGGTCTTGGCATGTCTGATCTCCTCTAAAGAATGCACCGATTGGTGTGGTGGTCTGGGGCGAGAACTGTCGTCACAGGTATTCGTCCTTCAGGTAGTAGTACGTGTAGGCTGCTCGTTGGTACCACTTGCGCAGTGCCGGTACCTCGAAACGTGGAAGCGGAGTGCCGACGAGCGGAAGCTGGGATAGGGGGGCATCGGTCGCCAAGGACCGCGCGATCAGCTTGCCGCTGTGCGTTGCTGCGGCAACCCCTGTCCCGGCGTAAGCCAGGCCGTATGAAACGGTGCCGTCGTCTGAGGTTCCGAGGTGCGGACTTTTGTCCCGCGCGATGCTCACCCAGCCGCGCCAGAAATACTCATCACGGATGCCATCAAGGCCCGGAAACTGGGTCGTCAGCTGTTCTAGCAACCACTGGCGCATTCTTGCGTCGCTTTTTGGACTGTCCGTAATGCCTCCGCGTGCGCCGAACATGATGCGGTTGTCCTCCAGCAACCGAAAGTAGAAACGCAGCATCCGTGTATCGACCAGCATCTGGTGCGTGCGCCAATTTGTCGCATCGCGTTGCCACGGCGTTAGCGGTTCGGTGACGATGATGTTGGACAGAACATTCATCATCCGCCCGCTGACCGAAGAATGGAGGTCATCTGGCGTATAGCCGTTGGTTGCAATTACTACTCGATTCGCGCGCACATTCCCCTGCGGAGTGCGCAGCACATGTCTTGCTCCAGCCTTGGTCCACTCGACGACCCGAGACCCTTCGTGCACCTTGACGTCAAAATCCCGCACGGCCTTGGCAAGGCCCTGGACATAGCGCATCGGATGAATGGGGAAGTGCTCCGGATACAGCAACGCTCCGTGAATCTGGGTTCCGCTGAGGTAATTGGACTTCACTTCATCGGCGCCGAGTAGCGTGGTGTCGAAAGAGAATTTGTCTTTTAGGGTGCGCTGTGTATCCTTGAGTTCGCGAATCCGATTGGATTTGTGTGCCAAGTAGAGGTAGCCTTCATTGGGCGAGGCCGCATCGATTTGGTTGTCTTGCAGTACGCCCCGTAGGGTGCGTACTGCGTCACGTCCGAACTCGAATGTTCGGCGGGCTTCCTCCAGGCCGAGTCTCTGTATCCAGCCGCTATACCCGTCCTTGCCGACCCCGATCATGGCGAAGCCGCCATTCCGGCCACTGCATCCCCATCCGACTCGGTTTGCTTCGAGAACGCACGCACGTATGCCGTGGTTCTTTGCAAGGTGATAGGCAGTCGAGAGGCCCGTGTAGCCGCCTCCGATGATTGCGACGTCCGTGTCCAAGTCGCCGATGAGCGGGCCCGATGGATCCGGGATATCGGTGGTCGCGGCCCAGTATGACGGTTCGTGGGCTTCTGGCTTCAAGGACCCCGCATGCGCCTCCTCAATGCTGCGACGTGCAGTGATAACGCTCTCCGCTTTCGGATGTATGATGGAAACCATACTGGCCAACTTTCTTTAAATGGGTTTTATACTTTCCAATTCAACTATATTTGGTTGTTATAAATTCCATATAGGGATTTATACTTAGAGTGATGGACGCACTGCTAGACACCGTTGATGCCCATGGGGCGGAATTGAAAGCACTTGGGGAGCGTCTCAAGGCGCTACGCCAAGAGAAGAACTACTCCCAAAGAGAGTTGGCGAGGCGTGCGGGGCTGACGCACACCACAATTTCGGCTATCGAGGCGGGCAGAATTGACCCGTCGCTGGGAACCCTTAAGCGAGTCCTCAACGCTTGCGACGTTCGAATGGGGGAATTCTTCCACCAGGCGACTGGATTGACTGCTGTAGTGCCGCGCGAGCAAATCACCACGATCACCTCCGGTGGCGTTCATATGCGATATATCGCGCCACGAACGCGAGACCGCTTGCTAGAAATCACGCAAGAAATTTACGACGTGGGCGCGGATACGGGTGGAGACCTCCTCAGCCATGAAGGACAAGAGGGGGGAGTGGTGATTCGCGGTACTTTCGAACTGACGCTGGGTGAGGAACAACACATTCTTCATGCAGGCGACAGCTACTATTTTGCAAGCACGACCCCTCATCGCTTTCGTAACATTGGGCAGGAACAAGGCGAAATCATCAACGCCGCCTCGCCGCCGACCTTTTAAAGTCATCGGCGCGCAAGTCTGGCGGCGTGGATCCAACTTCTTGCTCAGCAAGTTGGCTTTCTCCTCTCAACGGATCGCATTCGAAGCTTCAGAGCTATCCCCGCTAAGCAGCAGCAACCAGAATCAGCACTGGCTGCCCCGCGCCGGGTGAATGTCGGTGGGGCGTCAGCGGTGGTTTGGATGGTGCCTCGACTCGTGACGATCGCGGTGCCGCAAGCCCGTCGTTGGCGAGCGTCTCAACCTGGCCGATGGGCTATTCGCAACCTGGACGGTGCGACGCGTGGTGAGTCAGTGACAGCCTCTGCGGAGGCGGGCTCCACCGTGCTGCGCGAGGATCTCGTCGATGGCGTGAT
>JBDTQZ010000128.1:0-5868 GCA_039931935.1 Burkholderiaceae bacterium
CGCTTCGTCGAAATAATTTGCAATCAACTGCAGCCCCACTGGACGTTTGCTATTGATCGGACCGGCGCCAAAACCACATGGAATACTCATCGACGGGACGCCCGCCAGGCTACCCGGCACCGTGTAGTAGTCCGCCATGTACATCGCGACCGGATCGGCCGCTTTCTCCCCGAAGCCGAAGGCTACGCTCAAGGTCACCGGACCCGCGATCACGTCACATTGGGAGAACGCTCGGCTGAATTCGTCGGCGATAATCCGCCGCACTTTTTGCGCCTTGAGGTAATAGGCGTCGTAATAACCGTGCGACAGCACGTAGGTGCCGATCAAGATTCGGCGCTTCGGCTCGGCCCCAAATCCTTCGGAACGCGACTTTTTGATCATGTCCGCAACGTCGCTGTACTGAGCTGCGCGATGCCCATAGCGCACCCCGTCGAAGCGCGATAGGTTGCTTGATGCCTCGGCCGGGGCGACGACGTAATACACCGGAATGCCAAGCTGCGCGTTCGGCAGCGAAATCTCGACCAGCGTCGCTCCCAGACGCTGATACTCGGCAAGCGCCTCGCGCACGGCCGCCTCGACATCCGGCTGCAACGGCCCGCCGAAAAACTCCTTCGGAACGCCGATCTTCAGCGCCTTGATGTCGATATCGAGATGTCGGCTGTAATCCTCGCGCGGCCGATTCGCGCTGGTGGAGTCCTTCGGGTCAAACCCCAGCATCTGGTTAAACACAAGGGCGGCGTCTTCCGCCGACCGCGTCATCAGCCCAGCGGTATCCAGGCTCGACGCAAAGGCAATCATTCCCCAGCGCGAAGGCCGGCCGTAAGTCGGCTTGGTGCCTGTGACGCCCGTAAACGCCGCGGGCTCGCGGATCGAACCGCCGGTATCGGTGGCCGTTGCGACCGGCACCAGCCGGGCCGCCACCGCGGCGGATGACCCGCCGGACGAGCCGCCGGGTACCGCCCCGTGATCCCACGGATTAAGGACGTTGCCGAAGGCGCTGTTCTCATTCGAGGAGCCCATCGCGAACTCGTCGCAGTTGGTCTTGCCGACCGTCACCATGCCGGCCTGAGTCAGGTTGTCGACCACCGTTGCGTCAAATGGGCTCCGATAGCCGCTCAGAATCCTGCTTGAAGCCGTCGAGAAGAAATCCTTGGTAACGAAAATGTCCTTGTGCGCGATCGGCACGCCAGTCAGCGGCGTCGCGTCACCCTGCGCCAGTCGGGCGTCGGCGGCGGCGGCCTGCGCCAGCGTGACTTCGGGCCTAACGTCGAGAAACGCGTTTAGATTCCGGTGCGCTTCGATGCGACCCAAATGCGCCTGCGCGAGCTCCACCGCCGATACTTTCCGGTCGGTAAGCGCGCGCGACAGTTCCGCGAGAGACCCGTGTGCGATCTCCATGACTACTCGATCACGCGCGGAACGATATAAAGTCCGTCCAGCTGTTGTGGGGCGTTGACCATCGCAGCCGCGCGTTGATCGCCTTCGGTCACCACGTCATCGCGCAACCGCTGAGAGCCTCCCAGCGGATCGGCCATCGGCTCTATGCCGGTGGTATCCACCGCTTGCATGCGCTCGATCATCGCGAAGATGTCGGTCAGTTGCGCCAGCGTGCGCTGTGCCTCCTCCTCCGTGATCTCGATGCGTGCGAGATGTGCGATGCGGCGGACCTGCTCGAGATCGAGTGACATGCGTGCGGGATGGTTTTGCGGAGATGTACGCGGGGAAAAATAGGGTATATCGAGCAGATCAGCAGCGAAAAAAGTTTATCATTCGCCCCACTTTCGAGCCTGGGTAGTCTAGTTTTTCGCTGCTGCCCACCATCCCTCATGTTCGGTTTTCTTCGCAGCTACTTCTCCAACGATCTTGCAATCGACCTTGGCACCGCCAACACGCTGATCTACGTGCGCGGCAAAGGTATTGTGCTCGATGAACCGTCGGTGGTTGCAATCCGTCAGGAAGGCGGCCCCAACGGCAAGCGCACGATCCAGGCGGTCGGCAAGGAAGCCAAGCAGATGATCGGCAAGGTGCCCGGCAACATCGAGGCGATTCGCCCGATGAAGGACGGTGTGATCGCGGACTTCACCGTAACCGAACAGATGCTGAAGCAGTTCATCAAGATGGTGCATCCGTCGAGCCTGTTCGCGCCGAATCCCCGCATCATCATCTGCGTGCCGTGCGGCTCGACGCAGGTCGAGCGTCGCGCGATTAAGGAGTCGGCTGAAGCGGCGGGCGCTTCCCAGGTGTATCTGATCGAAGAGCCGATGGCCGCGGCGATCGGCGCTGGGTTACCGGTGTCCGAAGCCTCGGGCTCGATGGTGGTTGATGTCGGCGGCGGCACCACCGAAGTCGGCGTCATCTCATTGGGTGGCATGGTCTACAAAGGCTCGGTGCGAGTCGGCGGCGACAAGTTCGACGAGGCGATAATTAACTACATCCGCCGCAACTACGGCATGCTGATTGGCGACCCCACTTCGGAGATGATAAAGAAGCAGATCGGCTCGGCGTTTCCAGGCTCCGAAGTGCGTGAGATTGAAGTTAAAGGCCGCAACCTGTCCGAAGGCATTCCGCGCAGCTTCACGATCTCGAGCAACGAGATCCTGGAGGCGCTCACCGATCCGCTGAATCAGATCGTGTCGAGCGTAAAGATTGCACTCGAGCAGACTCCACCCGAGCTTGGTGCCGATATTGCCGATCGCGGCATGATGCTGACCGGCGGCGGTGCGCTTCTGCGGGACCTCGACAGGTTGCTAATGGAAGAAACCGGGCTGCCGGTGGTGGTTGCCGAAGAGCCGATGACCTGCGTCGTGCGCGGCTGCGGCATTGCGCTTGAGCGGATGGACAAGCTCGGAACGATCTTCGCGACAGGCTAACGCCTCGCGGCTAAGCGACGCCTGATGCGCGCCTCATTCGACGGGCCGCCGCCGCTATTCAATCAGGGCGTCTCGGCACGAGCGCGGGTCGCATTCTTTTCGTTTCTCGCGATTGCGCTGATCATCATTGACTCGCGCGTGCGCATGCTTGAAACCGTAAGGATCGGGCTGGGCGTCGTGCTGTATCCGGTGCAGCAGGTACTGCTGGTGCCGAGCCGCCTGGCGGACACCGTCAGTGGCTACTTTACGTCGGTCACGAGCTTGACCCGAGAAAACGACGAGTTAAAGCGCAAACAGTTCGAAACGGCACAATCTCTGCAGCAGGCGCGCGAGCTATTGGTCGAAAACGAGCGCTTGCGCAAGCTGCTCGGCGCGCGCGAACGGCTCGGCAATGCAACGGTGCTTGCCGATGTGCTTTATGAGTCGCGCGATCGTTTTGCGCGCAAGCTGGTTCTTAACGTCGGCACCAACGAAGGGGTGCGCGCGGGCAGCCCGGTGATCGACGATGCCGGCGTCGTCGGTCAAATCACGCGTGTATTCAACGACACGAGCGAAGTGACATTGCTGACCGACAAGGATCAGTCCATCCCGGTGCAGATTCTGCGCAACGGGCTACGCGGCGTGGCATTCGGAGGAGCAGAGCCGGGAACGCTCGACCTGCGGTTCATGGCTGCCAATGCTGACGTCGCCAACGGTGATGTGGTGACCACCTCGGGTATCGACGGTGTTTATCCGTCCGGGTTGATGGTCGCTACCGTGAGCCGTGTCGAACGCGCAGCGAAAGATCAGTTCGCGCGGATCGTGATGACGCCAGCGGCCGGTATCGAAAGCAACAAGCACTTGTTGGTGCTTCTGGTTGAGCCCGCCAAGCAATCGGCGCCTCCGGTAGCCGCGCCGCTACCCACACGCAGAGGCGTCCGTAAGTGATCACTCAAGTGGATCGCCGGTGAGCAACGATCCGACTCGCTCTGCTGCGCGACCGGCCGGAGTGCGCGGTTGGCTCGGTAGCAACTTCGCGCTGCGTGCGACGGATCCGATTGAAATTCCGGGTGCGCGCATCGGGTATCGGCTCCAGTATCTGCTGCGGCCGGCCAACCCGTTGTTCATTTGGGCATCGCTGATTGCGGCGTTGGTGATCAATCTGCTGCCGTGGGGTCGTACGCCGCTGGTGCCCGATGTGCTCGCGATCACTATTGTGTTCTGGAACATTCATCAGCCGCGGCGTGTAGGCATCGGCGCGGCATTCGCCTTCGGTCTGCTAATGGACGTGCATGAGGCGGCGCTGTTCGGCGAGCATGCACTCGCTTACACGTTGGTCTCGTACGGCGCGATCACGTTGCACCGGCGCATTCTTTGGTTCCCACTCGGCGCGCAGGCGCTGCACGTGTTCCCGCTGCTGCTGGTCGCGCAGCTTGCATCGCTTGCGATCCGGATGTGGGTCGGCGGCACCTGGCCCGGCTGGATGTATTTCGGCGAGAGCGCCGTCGGGGCCGTTCTGTGGCCGCTGATTTCTTGGCTGCTGCTGGCACCGCAGCGGCGGCCGACCGATCCCGACGAAACACGTCCGCTATAAGCCGCGTTGCTCGTGCCCGCCACTAACTGACCAAGTTTCCACAGCAGCGCCTGGCGCAGATGCGGCGCCTTTGGCGTCGTCGAGGAGCGGAGCTCAGGCCGGGTCCTTAAGCGAAACTGCGCTTTAGCCCAGTTTCGCGCCGGTCTGGGCGAGTACCGCAGAGAAGTCCCGAAGGGACCGACGCCGCAGGCAGAGCAGCTACGCCAGGCGCTGCTGCGCGACCCATTCCCCGTTCACCATGCGGCTGAATTGCGCTGACGCCAGGCCGCAGCACCGATGTTCGACTTGACGTAGCGTCCACTATGATGCCGCGCCATGGCCTCCAGGCGCTTGTTCCGTCGTCGTCGCTCGACTGGTGACGAACTTTCGTTCGGGCCACGCTCGACGGCGATGCGTAATCCCGAGCGCGAAGTTCACTACTTTCGGATTCGCATTGCGGTCGCAACGGTGTTTGTCCTCGCGGCCTTCGTCACGCTGCTGGCGCGTCTGGCGTGGCTCCAAGTGGTCAAGCACGACGCCTACATGGCGCAGGCCGAGCTCAATCGCATCGCGATTTTGCCGGTAGCGCCGAATCGTGGGCTGATCAAGGATCGCAACGGCAAGATCATCGCGCGCAACTATTCCGCCTACACCCTCGAAATTACGCCCGAGGGCTTGCCCGATCACGAGGAAACCATCGACGCGCTGGCAAAGGTGATCGAAGTGCAGGGGCGCGACCGTCGTCGCTTCAAGAAACTGCTCGAAGAAAAGCACTTCGATGCGATACCGATACGCACCCGCCTAACTGACGAAGAAGTGGCGCGCTTCACCGCACAGCGGTATCGCTTCCCCAACGTTGAATTGCGGGCGCGTCTGTTTCGGGACTATCCGCTCGGCGAGATCGCGTCGCACATGATTGGCTACATCGGTCGCATCTCGCCGGATGACATGAAGCGGCTGGAAAAGCGCGGTGAAGTGACCGCGTACCAGGGTACGCACCACATCGGAAAAGTTGGCATCGAGCAAAGCTACGAAGCCGAGTTACACGGCATTGCTGGCCACGAGCAAGTCGAAATCACGGCCGGGGGCCGCGCGGTGCGCACGTTGTCGCGCAGCCCGTCGACGCCCGGGAACAATCTGGTGCTGTCGGTCGACATCGAACTGCAAAAAATTGCGGAGCGCGCTTTCGGTGACCGGCGCGGCGCTCTGATCGCCATTGAGCCGAAGACCGGTGACGTGCTCGCGTTTGTCGCGAAGCCTACGTACGACTCCAACTTGTTCGTCGACGGTATCGATCCGAAGAGTTGGGACGAACTGAACAATGATCCCGACAAGCCGCTGTTGAACCGGGCCTTACGCGGCACCTATCCGATAGGCTCAACATACAAGCCTTTTTTGGCGTTGGCGGCGCTCGAAACCGGCAAGCGCCGGCCGGACCAGGTTATT
>JBDTQZ010000129.1:0-5860 GCA_039931935.1 Burkholderiaceae bacterium
GAAGATCACCGGGCGCCCCGCCGCGTGCGTGCATGTGCAATACGCTCCAGCCGCTGTTGGCCGTCAAGCATTCGGAGGTCAGCTTGTTCAATAGCGTTCCTGTGCGCGCTACGGCAAGGTGTGCCAGCTACTGACTGAAGGGTATAAAACCCACTCCGCGTCACATTCCGCGTAAGGACTAACACATGACCACCGAAGGATTTGTCGCGTCGCATGCCAGAGATGCCGAGTTCGAACTCGGTCTGCGCTCCTTTTACGAATACCGCGATCTCGGAATCAAAAAGGCAACGCAAGGACGCGTCGAGGCGCATGTGATCCGCGCCGCGGCAGGCAAGGAGTTCTCCAGTCAGCCGCACCTGCACAAGACCACGTTTCAGCTTGTTTATGTGCTGAAGGGCTGGATCGAGTTCGAGTACGAGGGTCACGGCGTGGTTCGCCTCGAGGCCGGATCATGCGTGCATCAACCTCCCGAGATTCGTCATCGCGAGCTTGGCCATAGCGACGACATCGAAATGCTCGAAGTGGTTCTTCCGGCGGGATTCGTCACGGAAGAAGTTCCGCTGGTAGACGGCTAGCGCGACTTTGCAACACACGGGGTTAGAAGATGACTTTAGCCATGTCAGAACAGCGTAAAGACCATTGGGCAGCCGGCAACCTCTATGAACCGTATGTGGGTCGTTGGAGCCGGCTCGTCGCTAAAGAGTTTCTGCAGTGGTTGAAGTTGCCCGTGCAACTCGATTGGTTGGACGTCGGGTGTGGGACCGGCGCCCTTACGCAAACCATCATTCAGCAGATGCAGCCGCGACGCGTCACCGGGATCGATCCGTCGGCCGGATTTATCGACTATGCAAAGGCGCATGTCAGCGACGCGAGAGTCTCATTCGAAGTGGCTGATGCTCAATCGCTTCCGGTGGAATCGGCGCGCTTTGATGCGGCAGTTTCGGGCCTGGTGCTTAACTTCGTTCCCAAGCCTTTACTCGCCGCGCAGGAAATGGCGCGCGCGGTGCGGTCGGGAGGCATGGTTGCAGCGTACGTCTGGGACTACGCCGGAAAGATGGAGTTGATGCGCTACTTCTGGGACGCGACGGTGCAATTGGATCCAGCTGCGTCCAAGCTCGTTGAATCGATCCGCTTTCCCATTTGCCAGCCGGATGCTCTGGTTGCGTTGTGGAATGAAGTGGAACTGCGCGACGTCCAGCTGCGGGAGATCGATGTCCCGACCACGTTTCGGGACTTCGATGACTATTGGAATCCGTTTCTCGGCGGTCAGGGTCCTGCGCCGAGCTACGCAATGTCGCTCAGCGAAGAACGTCGCGTCGCCCTGCGAGATCGGATTCGCGCGATGCTTCCGATCGAAACCGATGGCTCGATTCCGCTTATCGCGCGAGCGTGGGCTGTACGCGGATGCCGGCCGTAGTATCAAAGACTGGAGACATCGATGAATGAAGAAACATTCAATCTGAGCATTCGCAAGTTTCTAAAAATGGTGGGCGTCAATTCGCAGCGCGAGATCGAGCAAGCGGTCGCAAAAGCAATCGCTGATCGCACCCTCTCCGGGACGGAATCGTTTCCCGCAAAAATGACACTCGAAGTTCCTGGCCTGAAGTTGAAGGTCAGCTTTGACGGCGAGATCAATCTGAATTAGCCGAAGTTCGCGCGCACCGCGATTGCGGCGCGTAGCATCGAGTCAGGCAGGCACAAACCGAGGCCGTGCCGCCGCTCTGCACCCTTTCCGTGCCTCGAACGCTACCAGGAGGAACTCACATGGCCACTTACATTGTCCTCACCACCTTTACTGATCAAGGCGTTCGAACCGCCAAAGAGACGACCAAGCGGGCGGATGCCGTCAAGGAGCAAGCGAAAAAATTCGGGGCTACCGTGAAGGAGTTTTACTGGACCCTCGGAAGCTACGATGTGGTTGGAATATTCGAAGCGCCCGACGACGCGTCGATGACCGCGCTTGGATTGGCGATTGGTTCCGGGGGAAACGTCCGGACCCAGACGATGCGAGCTTTCTCCCGAGAAGAGATGAACGGAGTTCTGGCCAAGTTGGCATAGGAAGTCCGGATGGAGCTCGGCATGGTCGGCCTCGGCCGCATGGGCGCCAACATGACGCAACGGCTGGTGCACGGCGGCCATCGCGTCGTCGGCTTTGACTTCAAGCCGGAAGCACGCAAGCGCATCGAGCAATACGGGGCCGAGTCTGCTGCCTCGCTCGATGTGCTAGTGGCAAAACTCGCAGCACCGCGCACGCTGTGGATGATGGTGCCCTCCGGCGAAGCGACCGAAGCAACCGTCAATGCACTGCTGCCGTTGCTGACGGCCGGCGACACGATCATCGACGGCGGCAACTCAAACTACAAAGACACGCAGCGTCGCGCTCGACTCTTCGCCGATCGGAAATTGAACTACGTCGACTCCGGCACCAGCGGCGGAGTGTGGGGGCTGACCGAGGGCTACAGCATGATGATCGGCGGCGAAGCGCCCGTCGTCGAAAGGCTGCGGCCGATCTTCGAGACACTGGCGCCGGCGCCGAATCGAGGCTGGGGTCGCGTCGGTCCCAGTGGCGCGGGTCACTTCACGAAGATGATTCACAACGGCATCGAGTACGGTTTGATGCAGGCGTATGCCGAGGGTTTTTCGATCATGCAGCACAAGACGGAATTCGGGCTCGACCTGCACCAGGTCGCGGAGATCTGGCGCGGAGGCAGCGTCGTGCGTTCGTGGCTGTTGGATTTGACGGCGATTGCGTTGAGGGAGAACCCCACTCTGGATGGCATCGCACCGTTCGTTCCCGACTCCGGCGAAGGCCGGTGGACGGTCACCGAAGCGATCGACCTGAACGTGCCGGCGCCGGCGATCACGCTCGCGCTGATTGCGCGCCTCGCGTCGCGCGACTCGGATTCATTCGCAGCGAAGATGCTGTCGGCAATGCGCAATCAGTTCGGCGGGCACGAAATAAAGAAGCAATGAGTAGGAAGCGTTGAAGGCGTCGGCAAGCGACGTACACTGGCTCGCAGTTGCGGACGTCGCTGAATTGGAGCGGACTGCATGCTGGCGCATCGTCAACGCCGCCGAGCGTGCCATCAAACAGCGCGGCGAATTCGTGATCGTGCTTGCGGGCGGCAACACGCCGCGGGGCGCTTATCGATTGCTGCGCGAACAGAGCGCTGACTGGTCGCACTGGAACGTGTACTTCGGCGACGAGCGTTGCCTGCCGGCAAACGATGCTGAGCGCAGCAGCAGGATGGCGGCTGACGAATGGCTCGACCACCTGCCGATCCCGAAAAGTCAGGTGCACCCGATTCCAGCCGAACTCGGTCCCGCCGCCGCCGCCCTCGCCTACGCCGCCACGCTGCGCAACGTGGGTGAATTCGATCTGGTGTTGCTGGGACTCGGCGACGACGGCCACACCGCCAGCTTGTTTCCCAATCATGACTGGGGCACCGCTCCGGATGCACCTGCCGTGCTTGCGGTGTTCAACGTACCGAAGCCGCCGCCGGGGCGGGTGTCGATGAGTGCAGCGCGGCTGAGTCACGCGCGTGAAGTGTTGTTTCTGATCGCAGGCGAATCCAAGCGTGACGCGGTAAAGCGCTGGCGCACCGGCGAAGATATTCCTGCGCGAGCGATACGGCCGCGCGCCGGTGTCGATGTGCTGCTGGAATCGAAGCTGCTTTCTGAGGCCGCAACGTAAATCGATCAGCGGCAACGCTAGCGAACGGACTTCCCAATTTGCAGACGCTCCGAGACGTAACGGGACGCTTCTGCAATATCCAGCTGAGTGCCGGCAAGTCCGACATGACCGTCGGGCCGCAGCAGATAGAAAGAAGGTTGCGGGATCCGTTGCCGCGCGAGTTCCTTGTCATTTGAAGGATCGCTCGGCACTGCATGAATGCGTAATAGATCGCGCAGCCCTGGCAGCTCAACCGAGGCTGAAGGTTGTCCAATCAGAAGAAGATTGAATCGCTTGTCGTCGAGCTTCGCATACAAGTCTTCAATCGGACCGTCGCACTGCAGCTTGACCCGCACCCACGGGAAACGATCCCCAGCGCGCGGCGCGCCTTCATGCCAGCGCGCCTGCGATTCCGATAGAGGGCTATCGCGGTATTCGATGCCGATCTGGGAGATCGTGCGAAACGCCAGCTTTCGTACTCTGTCGAAGCGCATTGCGAAAGCCGCAGCGGTCGCCAGCACGCGCGTGCGAAAGAGTCCGGCCACCCGACTATCTGAAACGATCAGCTGGAACGCCCGGTCGGTGGTGCTCAACAGCCGCTTCGCCACCGGGATGCGCTCGGCTTCGTAGGAGTCGAGCAGCGCGGCATCCGCACGCCCCGACACGACCAGCGCGAGCTTCCATGCCAGGTTGTATGCATCCTGCAGGCCGGTGTTCATGCCTTGCGCGCCGACCGGACTGTGAATGTGTGCCGCATCGCCGAGCAGAAAGCATCGGCGGTCACGAAAGCGCGCGGCGCACCGATGATGAATACGGTAGGTCGAATACCAGCTACACACCTTGAATGACAATTCCGCGCCCGCCTCCTGCCGCACTGACGGGATCACATCTGCAAAAGTCAGATCCTCTCTGTCGCGCAACTCCGCAGGCAGAATCCCTACGACCCGCCAGTGATCGGGGCCGCGCATTGGGAAGAACAAATGAAATCCTTCACGCCACAGATAGACGTTGAGCTCGTCCGGGACCATTGGGCCGGTCATTTCCGTATCAGCGACGAAGAACACGTGCTCATAAGGTGCGCCTACAAACTCGATCGCGTTCATCTCGCGCACTGCGCTGCGCGCGCCATCGCAGCCCGCGACCCACGCCGCCGTGATTTCGGCGAGTGATCCGTCGGGTTGCTTCAACGTTGCCTTGACGTGGTTGGCGTCCTGCTTGAGCGCAACCAACTCGGTGGTCCAGCGCACCGTGATTCCATGGCCACGCAAGGAGTCACCCATCAGCCGTTCGTTGTCATCCTGGCCAAGAATCAGAAGAAACGGATACGGACTCAGGTCGCGTCCAATATCGCCGATCGGAACTCGCGCGGTACGCCGTCCTTCGGCCCACAGGTTGGCACCGGTCGCGCGTTTGCCAAGCTCGAGAGCGCGATCGACGATGCCCAGATGCGCGTAGATCTCGAGCGTGCGCGCCTGCACGCCCAATGCCCTCGTCTGCAAAGCGGGCCCTGCGTGCCGGTCGATGATCAGCGCACGCACGCCCCGTCGCGCGAGCTGGTTCGCGAGCATCAGCCCGGTCGGCCCGGCTCCGACGATGAGGACGTCAGTGTTCAGGTACACGTTACCGGTCCTCGCCCAGGTGCTTGTATTCGTCGAGTGCATTGCCGCTCAACGCGGAGCGAGGCACAGGCCCAGACGCGTCACTGCTAGACATTGCTGCTCGCTTGGATGACGGCGCCCAGCGTTGCCCACGCAAACAGGAAAACGGTGACGCCGTCCGCAACAAGCTCCAGAACCATCAAGCCCTGCGCCGCAGCCTCGCTCTCCGATGCCTTGTGCTTGATGAGAGCACGCGCAGCAATCAACAGCACCTGCAGCGCCAATCCGCCGAGCACTAATGTGTGCGCTGAACCCGAAGCTTCTCCGCCAGTCGCCGAGCCGAGAGCTGCTGTGACGCTGTAGGCTCCGAAAATCGCAACTGCGACAAGCGCAATGAGCGCCGCCGTGTAGCGCCGAGCAGAGAGACTTGCGACGACAGCGGCAGGGGCAAGCGCGAGCCCGATAGATGTCGCAGCCGCAACGGCGCCCCATACAATCGACGTGGGCAGATCGGTGCCCTTGGCGATGCCGTACAGTAAGTTTGTTGCGCCGCTCGCGAGCGTGAATGTGATCGCGGCAGCGACGACTG
>JBDTQZ010000130.1:0-5818 GCA_039931935.1 Burkholderiaceae bacterium
GAGCGGCACATTACCGGATGCGATGTAGATCCACGACAATGCAATCAGGATCAGCAACGACGGCAGAACGAACAGCGCACCTGCGACCACGCCACCCCATGTACGGTGCATTAGCCAGCCAACATAAGTAGCGAGCTGTTGCGCCTCGGGGCCGGGCAGCACCATGCAATAGTTCAGCGCGTGCAAGAAACGGCGCTCCGAAATCCAGCGCCGGTTTTCCACAAGCTCCTGATGCATGATCGAAATCTGCCCCGCCGGTCCGCCGAAGCTGATGAAGCCGAGCTTCAGCCAAAAGCGAAAGGCTTCCCAGAAACTGACGGGGGCAGGAACGAGTTCAACGGCCGCCATTGCGAGCGGCGCAGTCATTCGGGTAGGTCCGTTTTTTCGAACGACATCAGCAGACCGTCGAAGACGGTGCCGGCAACCTTCACGAGCTGATCGTCGTCATCGATCGAATCGCGCAGTCCCGCCAGCACGCTCTCGACGCCACTCGCCTCCGGCGGCTGCACACCGCCCGCATCCAGATAGTGAACGATGGCGCCAACGCGCCGAAGCGCAGGTTGCTCGAGCCCGAAACTCGCCAGCATGACTTCAAACGTGACGCGTGCCCCGTCGAAGTCGAATCCGATTGCCTTTGCAGGGCAGTCTTTGGGTTTCGCAAGCCACACGATGCGCGCCTTGCGGTCGATATAGCGCCGTATCAGCCACGCGCACGCGAGACGGTCTACCCATGGGCGCCGACGCGTTGCCCATATCCGCTGCTTGAAGTCTTCAACGCGGAGTCGCTTGATTGCACTGCGCACCGCATGCGGTTCGTCCGGTGCAAGTGCCCGGTTGGCTGCGATCTCAAGCTCCTGCAACGCGGCGTCGGTCTGCTTTTGAGCTTCTCCAGGAAAAAAATCGATGGCGGCTAGCGCAGTGAATGTTTTGCGCAGCTTGCGCGCCTGCTTCGACGCATCGAGCGCCGTGTCTGCGTCGAGCGAGTCGCTGACTTCGCGAATCTCGTCGAGCAGCGCGGCATACTCATCGCGGCGATCGAACAGAACGGCAAACCCGGCGTCTGGGGGTTCATCCGCGAACATCAGATGAGTCGTGCCTCCACCTGCCTGCACGTCGGCTGCAATCGCCTCCAGCGTTAACCGCGCGTCATCACGCGCCGGCAATAGATACACGCCGTCGCGCAGCACGGCGGCGCCCGCCGCGCGCAGCGCACGCCATGCGCGCATGCGCACCGTTGCGTTTTCGGTGGGCAGCGACATTACGAGAATTAACCATTTCATGGGTAGAGATTATTACAATTCCGTAATGATATCTACTATTTTACTCGAATCCGATGGCTCGGCACCCGCACTGGTACCTTGCGATCCATGAATGTCCAGGAAAAACGCAGAAAGTTTGCGGGGCTGCTCGCAGGTGAGCGGTGCGTGATAGCAGGCTCGGTGTTCGATCCGTTGTGTCTTTGGACGGACCAGCGCCGTGGTGATTACCGGTGTCGACGACGCTGTGCGACGTCTGCTGGCGTACGAAAAAGCCGGCGTGAACGCATTGTTCGTTCCGTACCTGAAGACGCGCGAGCAGCTCGATCAAATCGCCGCCGCTGTCAGTCTCCCGCTGATTCTCGGCAGCCCCTCTGCTGAGCTGGTGGATTTCGAATACCTCGCCAGTCGCCGTGTGCGTGTTTGTCTGCGCGGTCACGCAGGTTTCGCCGCGAGCGTGCAGGCGCTGTACGAAGCCGCGCTGGCCTCGTTCTCTGGAATAGCGCCGAGCAAGCTTCCGAACGTGGCCTCGGAGACGTTGATGGCGCGGCTGACCCGCGCAGTTGAGCATGACCGATGGAGCGAAGAGTTCCTGACTCCGCCGGGCACTGGGACAACGTGACCGTGCCCGAATTCCTGTTGGTCAACGACGCAGGTGCGCGCCGGTACCGGTTGATGATGAACAACGAAGAGGTGGGGTACAGCGAGTATGACCCGGTCGCACCCGCTTCGATTCTAATCAAGCACACGGAGGTATTGCAGCGGCACGAAGGCAAGGGATTTGGATCGCACCTCGTGCGCTCGATGCTGGACGATATTCGCAGGCAGGGAAAGACGGTCATTCCAATCTGTCCGTATGCGATGAACTACATCCGAAAACACCGCGAATATCTGGACATGGTGCGAGCCGATATTCGGACTACCCTCTAGCCTGCCGAGTGCGTACCTACAATCTCGTCCGCGATAACAACGCCTGAGCGCTCGCGCGAGGTTGGCTTCGATCTGCATCTCCTCAAGCCGGTTGAACCCGACCAAATCCTGGACGAGGTCAGGAAGGCGGGGGCCAAGCGCTGATTTGCGCAACCGGCATCACCCGCTTTCGGCTTAGCCGTTTCAAGTCATCCACGTCGGGTCTCAAGTTGCTCATCTTTTGAGACTATCGCCCGTTCGGTAAGCAACCTTGTCTGCCATTACGCTGGCTTGAACGCGGCGCACATTGCAAAAAAGCAAAGAGTGAAGAAAAGCATCGGCTATCGAATTTTTCTCGTACGGGGCGACGAGGCGTTGCCGTTGTCAAAAACGACGTTCGAAGAGTTCCTGTTTGGCCGCAGGGCTGTGCTGCAGAACTTTGCGGGCCAGACGGTCGATATCGCGACGGTGGTCTGCCGGCTGGAAAACAAGAAGCCCAAGGAGATCGTTCGGTTCTATTGTCAGCGCTTCAAGGTCAAGAGCGACGGCTCGATCGACCAGGCGCATAACCAGAAGCGAAGCCTTCCGGCCGCAACGCTCGATCGGCCGCTGGTGCGCAACACCGGCAGTAGAGAGAAGTCCCCCGAACCGCATGACCCTTTGGGCGGGCGACGCATGGCGCACAGCTTGGTGATGATTTCGCGCGCTGCGCAGAAAAAAATTAACGACGTTCTGTGGCGCTAGGCCTAGCGACTTGAGTCGGCAGTCGAATCAATAGAAGCGCGCAGCATGCCGCAACGGCGGCGCTGGTCGCGCCGACCAATGCCGCGGTCCTGAACCCGCCCATAAACGCTTCTGCCGATGCCTGCTGCGCGAAAACGAAGCCAAGTAATGCGGTCGCGATCAGACTGCCGACGCGCGCAACTGCGCTGTTGAAGCCCGATGCGGTGCCAACGTGATCGGTGTTCACCGACGCCATCACGGTCGATGTCAGCGGTGCGACGCTGATACCCATTCCGATCGCGACAACTAACGTCGCCGGAAGAACGTTGGTCCAATAATTGATCGCGTCCGAATCGATGCGTACGAAGAGTGCGAGCCCTGCCGCGACAACTGTCGCGCCCACCGTGAGCGGCAAGCGTCCGCCTAGGCGTGAAGTCAGAGGCCCCATCAGCGGTGAAGCCAATCCAATCAGAAGCGGCAGCGGCAACAGCGCGGCGCCCGCCGCGATCGCGCTGTACTCACCGACGTTGATCAACAGGAAAGGCAGCAGCACAAGCAAACCGCCGAGGCTTGCGTAAAGAAAAAAGGTGAACAGCGTAAGCCCCACGAAAGTAGGGGTCTTGAACAACGCAAACGGCATGATCGCCGCATCGCCACGCTTCGCTTCGACCCATATGAACGCGACCAGCAGCGCGACCCCAGTGGTGGCGGCCGCGCGCACCATTGGGTTGTTTGTCGTAGACGCGGAAGCTGCTGTCAACGCCCACGTCAACAAGCCCAGCGCTAGCGTTGCCAGTATCGCGCCAGCCCAGTCAAGGGTGTTCGAACTGCGCATTTCTTTGCTCTCGGGCACGTACTTCCATGCCAGAACTCCGGCGGCTGCGGCGACGGGTAAGTTCAGAAGGAAGATGGTGCGCCAGCCGCTCGTGTCGACAAGCCATCCTCCCAGCAAGGGTGCAATTGCGCCAGAGAGAGCTCCTGCGGCCGCCCATATTCCGATAGCGCGGCCGCGCGCTTCGCCGCTGAACGAAGCTCCCAATATCGCCAAGCTGTTCGGCATTAACAGCGCGGCGCCAATGCCTTGCATAGCGCGGCCCATAAGGAGCCACGTCAACGTAGGTGCCATCGCGCACGCGATCGATGCCAGCGTAAATACAACAAGTCCGAGTAAAAACACGCGGCGCCTTCCAAAATAGTCGCCGGCGCCGCCGCCGAGCAGGATCAGTGCGCCGAGCGGCAGTAGGTACGCATTGATCGTCCACGCAAGCTCGGTCGCACTGGCACCAAGATCCTGCCCAAGCGCGGGCAGGGCGACGTTGACGACCGAGCCGTCGATGAACGCGAGACTCGATCCGAGGATCGTTGCTGCGAGCGTCGGACGCGGATGCCGGTTTGCAGATGGCCGCGCGGCCGCGGCGATATTGGCATCGCACGGACCGGCAAACGTGGTGCTCATCGATGGCAAGCGCGGTGGATCGAGCGCTTTCGTGCAGAAAGTCTGCAGGTTACCGCGTTGGCTGATAAGCGCGCCGCGGATTTCTTTAGCGCGATTCATCCCAAATAGACGGGCTGGCGCGCCCGTAATCGGCGTTTTCCGGCCGTCTTGCTGCGCCAAACTGCGCGCACCTTACGGGCCACGAGCCGACTTCATGCGCGAGATCGACGACGTTATTACAGTGGCTCCACACGAAGTCGAGCGCCGGCTGCAGGAATACCGTGCGCTGCTAGCCAACGACTCGGTCGGCATCTTGGTCGTCTGCGACGGCGATATCGCTCAATGCAATTCGAGTGCGGCTCGTCTATTCGGATGGGACGTCGCAGATCTTCTGGGTCGCTCAGCAGCGACCTTTTTCGGATCGGACGAAGAGTTTCAGTCGTTTGCCAGCCGCATCGGCGATGCACTGGCGGCTGATGGATCGCCGGCGATCGAATGGCGAACCGTGCGCCAGGACGGCTCCCGCGTATGGACGCGCTTGCTGGTCAAAGGCATCACGCCGGGCGGTCCGGCGGGCGAAACCGTGTGGCTGGTGGACGACATCAGCGCGCGCAAGGAAATGGAAGCGGCGCTTGCAAAGGCGCGCGACGATCTCGAGCAGCGCGTGCGCGCGGCGCACGATGAGCTCGCGTGGTCGAACGAGCGCTTGGTTGCCGAGTTGTACGAGCGCAGCGAAGTCGAAGAGCGTGCGCGTCGCATCGCGTTGTACGATGAGCTGACAGAGCTGCCGAACCGCCGCTTGCTCGAATCGCGCCTGGATGAAGCGCTGCGCAACCATCAACTCGGCGGTGATCGATTGGCGGTGTTGGTGGTCGCCATCGACGAATTCACCAAGCTGAACGATGCACTGGGACACCGGGTCGGCGATGCCTTGCTGCGCGCCACCGCCGCGCGGTTGGTCGACACCGTCAGGACATCCGACTTGGTCGCGCGTACCGGTGCCGACGAATTCGCGATCGTGTTGGGACGTCTGCGGCACGTCGATGACGCCGAGCACGTCGCCAGTAAGCTCGCCGAGCTGCTCTCAGAACCGTTCGAGATCGATGCCGAGCAGGTCAACGTCAGCGTCAGCGTCGGCGCTGCGCTGTTTCCGACTGACGGCGCGACCCCGGAGATGCTTCTGCGCAATGCCGATGCGGCGTTGTCATTTGCGAAGTCGCGCGGCCGCGGAAACGTGCAATTGTTCGAGCCACGCATGAATGCAGAAGTGGTGCGCCGGCTGCAAATCGAAGCAGGACTGCGGCGCGCGCTCGAAGCCGGCGAGTTCGAGGCGTACTACCAGCCGCGCATCGATTTGAAAGATCGCAAACTCGTTGGCGCCGAAGCATTGCTGCGCTGGCGCGACCCCGAGCACGGCTTGCAAGAGCCCGGTAGTTTTATCGCCGTCGCCGAAGACACCGGCTTGATCGTGCCGATCGGCGAGATCATGCTGCGC
>JBDTQZ010000131.1:0-5805 GCA_039931935.1 Burkholderiaceae bacterium
AATTTGGTTTTGAAGCGTCAAGCGGAAGTGACTTTCACGGCCCCGGCGAATCGGCGAACGTTGAGCTTGGCCGCGTCGCACCGCTGGCACCGGAGTTGACCCCGGTGTGGCATCGATTCGTGTAATTGCCCGCAGCCGTGGCGCAGCTTTTTTCGATCCACCCGATCGATCCCCAGGTTCGTTTGCTGCGCCAGGCCGCTCAGATTCTCGATCACGGCGGTGTGGGCGCGATCCCGACGGACTCCTGCTATGCACTCGCGTGTCACCTGGATGACCGCGCCGCGGTCGATCGTATTCGCGCGATTCGCCGGATTGACGAGCGCCATCTGTTGACCCTGATGTGCCGGGATTTGTCCGATATCGGGCAATACGCGAAGGTCGACAACCGGCGCTACCGGTTGCTGAAGAACGCAACGCCAGGCCCGTACACGCTGATCCTCGAAGCGACGAAGGAAGTGCCGCGCCGTTTGTCGCACCCCTCGCGCAAGACGATCGGGTTGCGGGTGCCCGACCATCGTGTCGCCCTCGGGCTGCTTGATGTGCTTGGCCAGCCGTTGCTGACGACGACGCTGCAGCTGCCGGGTGATGAGCTTCCGTTGAATGAGGGCGGACATATTCGCGAACGGCTCGACCACGAAATCGACTTCGTGCTCGATGCCGGCGCGTGCGGAGTCCAGCCGACGACGATCGTTGATTTGACCGGCGCAGAAGCGGTGCTGGTACGGCAAGGCCGAGGAGATATCGCAGCGCTCGGACTCTAGCCGCTGATAGACTCGATTCGATGGAAAACGCTCTGCAAATGATCGCGGTGTACGCGATCCCGGTTCTGTTTGCGATCACCGTTCACGAAGCCGCACATGGTTATGTGGCCCGCATGCTGGGGGATAACACGGCATACGTACTGGGCCGCGTCACGCTTAACCCGGTTAAGCACATCGATCCGATCGGCACGATCGCCGTACCGCTTGGCATGGTCATCCTGACCGGCTTTATGTTCGGTTGGGCCAAGCCGGTGCCGGTCGACTGGTCGAGCTTGCGGCATCCGAAGCGCGACATGATCTGGGTCGCGGCTGCGGGGCCGGGCGTCAATCTGCTGATGGCAATCTTGTGGGCCATTATTTTCAGCGCGCTGCGCATGGCCGGTGTCGACGAGCGCTTCTTCTTCGAGGTGGCGCGTGCGGGGATTCAAGTGAACCTGGTGTTCATGGCGCTTAACCTGCTGCCGATTCCGCCACTCGACGGCGGCCGCATCGTCAGTGGCCTGCTGCCCAATCGGCTTTCCAATGCGTACTCGCGCATCGAGCCTTTCGGATTTTTCATCATCATCGGCTTGATGGTGAGCGGCGCGCTCAGCTTTCTGCTGCGCCCGTTTCTGGCGGCCGGCGAAGCGATCGTCCGCCTCTTCGTCTGAAGTTCACATGCTGTTCAGCGAGCGTGTTCTCTCCGGCATGCGCCCGACAGGTGCGATGCACCTCGGCCACTATCACGGCGTCTTGAAAAACTGGGTGCGGCTGCAGAGCGAGCACCCGTGCCTTTTCTTCGTTGCCGACTGGCATGCGCTGACGACGCACTACGATGAAACGCAACGCATCAGCGCTGACGGCTGGGATATGGTGATCGACTGGCTGGCGTCGGGCGTCGATCCGGCGAAGGCGACGATTTTCATCCAGTCGCACGTACCCGAACATGCCGAGCTCTTTCTGTTGCTGGCAATGGTCACTCCGCTCGGGTGGCTCGAGCGTGTGCCGACCTATAAGGATCAGCAGCAGCAGCTGTCGGATCGTGATCTGTCGACGTACGGATTTCTCGGCTACCCGCTGATGCAGGCGGCCGACATCCTGGTTTACCGCTCGACGCTGGTGCCGGTGGGTGAGGATCAGGTTCCACACATCGAGATGACGCGCGAGATCGCACGCCGGTTCAATCACGTCTTCGGCGCGGAGCCCGACTTCGAAGCCAAAGCGAAAGCAGCGGTGCGCAAGCTCGGGGCGCAGGCGAAGCGATTTGCCGAGCTGCGAGTTCGCTTCCAGCAGGAAGGCGATGCCGACGCATTGCGGGAGGCGCGCCGCATCATCGAAGAAGCAGCGTCGTTGCCGCTGGAGGACCGTGAGCGGCTGTATGGCTATGCCGAGGGCTCGCATCGCGTGATTCTTCCCGAGCCGGCTGTCTTGCTGACCAAGGTATCGCGGATGCCGGGGCTCGATGGCCGGCGCATGTCCAAGAGCTATGGGAATTCGATTGCGCTGCGCGAAGAGCCCGAATCGGTAACGAAAAAGATCCGCACCATGCCGACCGATCCGGCTCGCGTGCGCCGCAACGATCCGGGCGAGCCCGAGCGCTGCCCCGTGTGGCCACTGCATCTCGTGTACTCGGATGAAGCGACGAAGCAATGGGTGCAGACCGGATGTCGGACAGCGGGCATTGGTTGCTTGGAGTGCAAGCAGCCGGTCATCGATGCGATCGTGCGCGAGCTGGCTCCGCTGCGTGAGCGCGCGCAGCACTATCTGGATGATCCTGCGCTGGTGCGCAATATCGTGGCCGACGGGTGCGAAAAAGCGCGCTCGATGGCAGGCGAGACGATGCGCGACGTGCGCGCGGCGATGGGGCTGGTCAGCGATAAGTGATTGCCGAGACGCCATCGGCCTGGGTGGTCCGCTGGGCGGCGGATATTGGCGGCGGTGCCTCTGTTCTGGACGTGGCGTGCGGTGCCGGACGTCACGCACGTTTGCTCGCGGCGCGCGGTTGCAAAGTCACCGCAGTGGATCGCCATAGTGCTGTGCATGAATGGGCAAGTGACTTGAACGTCGATTTCATTCAGGCCGATCTGGAAGCCGCAGTCTGGCCATTCGCCGATCGGCAGTTCGACGCGATCATTGTCACGAACTACCTGCATCGGCCGCTCTTTGCGGCGCTCAAGAGTGCGCTCGCTCCCAGCGGCCTGTTGATTTACGAAACTTTCGCGGCAGGCAACGCAGCCTTTGGCAGGCCGACCAATCCTGATTACCTGCTGCGACCGCGCGAGCTGCTCGAAGTCTTCGGCGCCGAGATGCGCGTGCTGGCATTCGAAGACGGATTCGTCGCACAACCGAAGCCCGCGATGGTGCAGCGGATCGCGGTGCGCAACGCCGACCCTGATACGCAACTGGCAGCCGAGCGGTGCCGGTTGTAACGCCGTTCAAACGTCGCTCGCCTGTAGAATCCTGCGCTTCTTTTGAAGGTAAATGCGCAGCATGATCAAAGGCAGTCTCGTAGCAATCGTGTCGCCGATGCATGACGACGGGTCTCTCGACTTCGACGGCTATCGCCGCCTGATCGACTGGCACGTTGCGGAGGGAACCAGCGCGATCGTCGCGGTGGGAACGACCGGCGAGTCGCCGACGGTGACGCCGAGCGAGCATGGAGAGTTGATCCGCGTCGCCGTTGAAGCGGCTGGCGGGCGTGTTCCGGTGATCGCGGGTACTGGCGGTAACTCCACCGCCGAGGCGATCGAACTGACGCGCCACGCGAAGCAGGTCGGAGCCGATGCCACGCTGCAGGTCGTGCCGTACTACAACAAGCCCACGCAGGAAGGGCTGTATCAGCACTTTCGCAAGATCGCCGAGACCGTGGATCTGCCGGTCATTCTGTACAACGTGCCTAGCCGCACCGTCGCCGATCTCGCCACCGAAACGACGCTGCGGCTTTCGCAGGTGCCGGGAGTCGTAGGGCTTAAGGATGCAACTGGCGATATGGCACGCGCGGCCGAGCTGTTAAAGCACCTCCCGCCCAACTTTGCGCTCTACAGTGGCAACGACGACAGCGCGCTCGCGCTGATGCTGCTGGGCGGGCACGGCGTGGTTTCGGTGACAGCGAACGTCGCACCGCGCCAGATGTCCGAGTTGTGCGCCGCTGCATTGGCCGGTGACTTGAAGCGAGCGCGCAAGATCAATGCGCAGTTGTTGCCGGTGCATTTCAAATTGTTTGTCGAGCCCAATCCGGTGCCGGTCAAGTGGGCGCTGGCGAAGGCGGGCCGCATCGAAGGCGGGCTGCGGTTGCCGCTGGTGCAGCTTTCGAAACAGAACGAAGCCGTAGTGCACAGTGCGCTACAGGAAGCGGGATGCTGGAGTTCGTTGCAGGAGCTGGAACATGAGTCGATCAAATAGCGCGCGCCATGCGGCTGCCGTCGCATCCATTCTTGCGGCGGCGTTGCTCGCAGGTTGCTCGTGGACCGGCAGCCTCTTCACGTCGGACAAGGTGCAATACGAAACCGCGAAGACACGCCAGCCGCTCGAAGTACCGCCTGACCTATCGCAATTGCCGCGCGACGAGCGCTTCCTGGTACCGGACAAGCCGCAAACCATTACCGCGTCTGGACAGGGGCAGCGCGCGGGCCCCGGACTGGCGTCTGCAAGCAGTCCCGTCGTGCCGGCGGGCTCGATAGCGAAGATTGAAAGACAGGGTAATCAGCGCTGGCTTGCCGTCAATCTGCCGCCCGAGAAGGCGTGGCCTGTGTTAGTCGACTTCTGGCCCAGCATCGGACTGAAGGTAGAAAAAGCGGACGCGAACGTAGGCGTGCTCGAGACCAACTGGGCGGAAAACCGCGCGAAGCTTCCGCAGGACGTTATTCGACGCACTCTCGGCCGCGTACTCGACTCCGTTTATTCGACCAACGAGCAGGACAAATACCGGGCGCGCATCGAGCGCACCGCGCAAGGCACGTCGGAGATCTACATCGCCCATCGCGGCATGGAAGAGGTCTACGCGAGCCCGCAGCAGGACCGTACGATTTGGCAGCCGCGTGCTCCAGATCCCGACCTCGAAGCCGAGATGTTGCAGCGGTTGCTGGTCCGCTTTGAAGATCCAGCGAAGTCCGTCGTAGCGACGGCTGCCGCAACAGGCTCCGCGACGAGTGCGACTGCGGCGGGTACTGCGGCGCCGTCAGCCACGCCGCAAATCTCACGTCTGATCAAGGGCAGCGACGGCCGTAGTGAGCGGGTCGAGGTCGATGAAGCGTTCGATCGCGCGTGGCGGCGTGTTGGATTGGCACTCGACCGCGGCGGATTTACCGTCGAAGACCGCGATCGCGCGAAGGGGTTTTACTTCGTGCGTTACCTCGACCCCGACTTCGAAGCCAAAGCCAAATCCGACCAAGGCTTCTTCAGCAAGATCTTCGGCAAGGAAAAACCGATTCAGGCGCCGCAGTATCGAATCGGGTTGGTTGGAGAGAGCACTGCTCGCACCAATGTGCAGGTGTTCGATTCAACGGGAAAGCTCGAGCGTTCGCCTACAGCGGACCGCATTTTGAGTTTGCTGAACGAGCAGCTGCGGTAAGTGCTGCGCGTCTGCAGCCTCGGCTCTGGGAGTGGTGGTAACGCCCTAGTCGTAGAAGCGCGCGACGGATTGTTCCTTACGCGTGTGCTGGTCGACAACGGTTTCAACATCAAGCAGCTCGGCCGACGGTTAGGGCGTGCAGGCCTGTCACTGCGCGACATCGACGCGGTCATTGTCACGCACGAGCATTCGGATCACGCGGGTGGGGTGGCGCGCTTCGCGTGCAAAGCGGGCATTCCGGTTTACTGCTCGCGCGGTACAGCGCGATCGTCAGGACTTTCTGACAGCGGCGTCGAACTACATGCCATATGCGCGGGCCGGCGCATCGAGGTGGGCCCTCTGGCGATCGATCCGTACGCGGTGCCGCACGACGCATCCGAGCCGTTGCAGTTTGTTTTCAGCGATGGCGATCGCCGCGTGGGATTACTAACGGATGCAGGAGAGTGCAGCGAAGGCATCGTGCGCGCGTTGAGCCGTGTTCACGCGTTGCTGCTC
>JBDTQZ010000132.1:0-5799 GCA_039931935.1 Burkholderiaceae bacterium
CGCGGCAGGCGCAATTCGACGCGTAATCCGCGCGGAGCGTTGGCAGTCAGTCGCAGATCGCCGCCGTGCATGCGTGCGACTCGTTCGACGATCGGCAGTCCGAGGCCCGCGCCGGTGCTGCCCGAGCGCGCAGCTTCGCCCCGTTCGAAAGGCCTTAGCAGGCGATCGATATCATCGGCAGAGACACCCGCTCCTTGGTCGATCACCGAAATGACTGCCCAATCCCCGGTGACCGCCAATGAAACCGCGATCTTGAGTTTGCCGGTTTCAGGGTCGTGCCCGTAACGCACTGCGTTGGTCAGCAGATTGTCGAGCGCACGATCGAGTTCCACCGCGTAGCCGGGAATCCGAACATTGGGAGCCAGATTGACGTCGACGGTGCAATCCGCGTCAGCGTCGATCCGCGCGCGTTGTACGGCCGCCGCGACTGCGACGCTGAGATCCACTTCAGTAGGAGTGGCCTGCGGAGCCTTGCGCGCGTAGTCCAGAAACTGCCGCACGATCGCATCCATCTGTTCGATATCGGCGACCATCGCCGCGCGCGTCTCGTCAGGCAGCGGCGCCAGTTCGAGCTCAAGCCGCAGCCGCGACAACGGAGTGCGCAAATCATGCGAAATTCCTGCGAGCAAAACAGCGCGATCGGCGTCGAGCTTGCCGAGATCGGTCACCATCCGGTTGAAGCTCTCGTTCACGGTGCGAATTTCGATCGGACCGGTTTCCGGAAGCGGCGCCGGGTCGCGACCGCTTCCCAGTTCGGCACTCGCGCGCGACAACTGCGCCAGCGGCCGATTGATCAATCGCGTTATCAAGATGGCGCCGATGATCGATAGCATGAGCGCCACCGCCGCCCAGCCGATCCATTGCGTGCCGTAGGTTCGTGCGACCGGGTCGCGTTCGATGAAGACCCAGTAGTCGTCATCTGCTATCGACAGACTCACCCACAGCCCGGGAATTCCGTTGACGTCCGAAGCGAGTTTCGTATTCGCGCCGAGCTTGGCGACGACCGCCTGTTCGATCAGCTTGATCAGCGCCCCGTCCGGCAGCGGTGTGACCTTGTCGTCGGGCTCCAGGGGATAAATTCGAACGCCTTCGTTGGCAGCGAGCTCGGCCAGCAAGTCGCTTCGCACGAACGGATCCGCGTAAAGAAGCGCCGCGCGCGTGATGTTGACGACGGAGACCACTTGCTGTGCGATCGTTTGGGCGCGGGGCCCGCGCTCGAGCACGCGATAGCTCTGCAGCCATGCCGTCAGGCTGGCGACGATCAGCAACAACACCAGCAATAGCGTGCGCCAGAAAAGCGACGGCGATCGCATCTGGCGCTAGTTAGCCTCGGGATCGGGAATGAAGACGTACCCGAGTCCCCACACGGTCTGGATGTAGCGCGGCTTTGCGGGATCGGGTTCGACGAGCTTGCGCAAGCGTGAAATCTGAACGTCCAGGCTACGATCGAACGCCTCATATTCGCGGCCGCGCGCCATTTCCATCAACTTCTCGCGCGACAGTGGCACGCGCGGATAGCGTGCGAATGTCTTGAGCACCGCGAACTCGCCCGTGGTCAGATCGACCGGCTCGCCGTCCTTCGTCAACGTACGAGTTGAAAGGTCAAGTACAAACTTGCCGAACGTGAGCGGCTTGATTTCATTGGCAGGCGCACCGGGCGCATCGTCGGGGCCGCGGCGGCGCAACACCGCTGTGATCCGGGCCAGCAGTTCACGAGGGTTGAATGGCTTTGGCAAATAATCGTCTGCTCCCATCTCGAGGCCGACGATGCGATCGACATCTTCGCCCTTGGCAGTCAGCATGATGATCGGCGTCGTGTCGTTTCCCCCGCGCAGCCTTCGCATGATCGACAGGCCATCTTCGCCAGGCATCATCAAGTCGAGAATAAGCAAGTCGTACCGCTCGCGCTGCCATAGGCGGTTCATCGCCTGCGCGCTGTCTGCGACGAAAACCGCATAGCCGTTCTCGCCGAGATAGCGCCGCAACAGGTCGCGCAGCCGCGCATCGTCGTCGACGACGAGAATCTTCGGAAGTTTGTGGCGCGTCATCAGGAACCCATTGGCGGCAGCAGGGGCGGGATGCTAGGGAACTTGGTGCGCAAGCATGCTCGCGCAAACAAAGTGTTACAGAATTTACCCGTCCGCCGCACCGGATGCTCCGTTAATTGCCCTATCTGCGCGCCTGAAGAAATATCATGCACACCATGTTCCGTTCGCTCTGCCGTCGCTTCTTTGCGCTTGTTTTTCGCGCGTTCGGCGCGGCATTGTTGATCACGATGTCGGCGCTCGTCTCGTTGCCCGCAGTTGCTGCCGAGCGAGACGTGTTGCGCCTTACACCCGAACAGCGCCGGGATCTGTGGCAGCGGATGACTCCCGACCAGCGACAACAGTGGCGTAATGCGCGCTCCCCCGAGGAGCGCCAGGGTACGTTGCAGCGCTTTTCACCCGAGCAGCGGCGCGAGACGTGGCAGCAACTGTCGCCCGAGCAGCGCGAGTTGATGTTGCGGCGAATGACACCGGAGCAGCGCCAAAATCTGCGCGGTCAGATGACGCCCGACGAGCGCGAGGCGATGCGCAAGAGATTCCTCGAGCGGCAGCAGGACCACCAGCGCAATGAAGAAAACGTGCCGCGGCGTCAGCTTTCGCCCGAGGAAAGGCAGCGCTTGCGCGACCAGATCGAACAGGCGCGTCGTGATCAATATCGGCGCGGCAACGACGGCCACAAGGGTGCAGGCAAATAGCTCGCACCCGTCGGACTAGCGCCGCTAATATGCGAGCGCATGCCGGCCCGAGCTTCTACTGTTCTCGCAATCGATAGCGCTACCGACGTCTGCTCGGTGGCGGTGCTGCATGGCCGCCAAGTGATCGAACTGGTCGAGACGGTCGGCCACAAACATTCCGAACGTGCGCTGCCGATGATCGATGCCGCGATTTCACAGGCAGGTTTGGTGCTGAGCGATATCGATATCTTTGCGTTTGGCGCAGGCCCGGGATCCTTTACCGGCTTGCGTATCGCGTGCGGAATCGCTCAAGGCCTCGCTTACGGCAAGGGTAAGCAGGTCGTGCCGGTCGGCAATCTGCGCGCGCTCGCAGGACACGCATTTTCTAGCATCGCGGACGGCGATCTGTTGCTCGCCGCGATCGACGCCCGCATGAACGAAGCGTACTGCGCCATCTATCGGCGCGACCCGCAGGTAAGTGAGGTCAGAGCGCCTGCCCTCGAGCGGCCGCAGTCTCTGGTGCAGCTCGCTGACGAAGGGAAAGTCGATATCGTGGCGGGCAATGCCCTGATGGCGTTTTCGAATATCTGGCCGCACGACAAGCTCTGGGTTGCGTTGCCTGACGCCACCTCGTCGGCAGCCTCGATCGCGACTCTGGCGCGCTTCGATGCATCGCGTGGCCTGGCCGTCGCACCGGAGCAGGCGGCTCCGATCTATGTGCGCGACCACGTTGCACTGACGATCGAAGAGCGGAAGGTGGCAAGCGCTGCGGGCGGTCGCGCCAAGGAGCTCGCGCGCATCAACATGGGCGGCCCTCGAGTGAGCGTCAGTAGCGCGAAGGAGGAGCATTGAGCGCACTGCCGAAGCCCGAGCTCGAACGCTACACACCGATGGTCGAAGCTGATCTGCGTGAAGTGGTGGCCATCGAATCCGACATCTATCCGTTCCCCTGGACGCGCGGCAACTTTCTGGACTCGATACGCGCCGGTTACAGCGTCTGGGTCTTGCGCGATCAGAGTGACGCGCTGATCGCGTATTCGGTGATGACGCTGATGATCGACGAAGCCCATCTGCTCAATTTGAGCGTCGCGCGCACTTGTCAGCGCGAAGGTGTGGGCTGGCGCACGCTCGAGTGGATGGCAGAAGTCGCGCGCGGCTACGGAGCACGCACGATGCTTCTCGAAGTCAGACCCAGCAACGCGTCCGCAGTGCGGATGTACGAGCGCTACGGATTCGAAAAGATCGGCGTGCGGCGAGGCTATTACCCGGCGCAAAGCGGACGTGAAGATGCCATCGTGATGCGAGTCGCACTGTAACGATGGACCTCAGGCGTGCACAGGTGTGGCAAGCCATGGGTTTGGGCCCCATTTACCGCCTGCGCAGCGTGTCGACGATCGTACGAGCGGAAAGCGAAGTCGCACCGCCGGTCGCCGACCGAACCACGATCATCGGGCGGCTCGAGTGGAAAGAACTGCGGCAGGAAGTCGCGAGCTGCCGGGCATGCTCTTTATGTGAGGCACGAAAGCAGACCGTTTTTGGCGTCGGCAATATGCACGCCGATTGGATGCTGATCGGTGAGGCACCCGGTGCCGAAGAGGACGCGCGCGGCGAGCCATTTGTCGGACAGGCCGGACGCCTGCTCGACAACATGCTCGCAAGTATCGGGATGTCGCGAGAAGGGGAAACGCCGAAGTCGGTCTATATCGCCAACGTTCTGAAATGTCGTCCGCCAGGCAATCGCAATCCGCTGCCGGATGAAGTCTCCAAATGTGAGCCGTTCCTATTGCGACAGATCGAGCTCGTCGGCCCGTCGCTGATTGTCGTGATGGGCCGATTCGCAGCGCAGTCGCTGCTGGGTACCGATGCCAGCATCGCGAGCCTGCGCGGCAAGCCGCACCGGATCAGCGTAGCGGGGCGTCAGATACCGGTAGTAGTGACCTACCACCCCGCGTACTTACTGCGAAACTTGATCGACAAGGAAAAGAGCTGGGCCGATCTTTGCCTAGCGAACAAGGTGCACGCTGTTCACTAGGGCGTCACCTCTCCGATCAGCGCAACTGAGTCGAATTGCCGCTGGTTGTATCGATGCCGCAGCAACACGAGGAACATCGTGACAGCAACGAACACGCCGAACAGCAGCATCACCGTCTGGATGCTCAGATTGAGCCACACGAGGACGGCGTAGAAGCCCAGCATGATCAGGATGCTGGAGTTTTCGTTGAAGTTCTGAACCGCGATTGAGTGCCCGGCGGATAGCAGCACGTGGCCGCGGTGTTGCAATAGCGCGTTCATCGGAACGACGAAGTAGCCTGCCAGCATTCCGATCAGCACCAAGATTCCGCACGCGACCAGCAAGAAATAACTGGCGTTAATGGTCCCAAATCGGATCGCGCCCTCAGGCACAACTGCCGGCGAATAAAACGCTGCGGCAGCGACGATCAGGCCCATCGCGATCCCGACCGGCAACACGTCCATCGCTTTCTTCAGCGACACCGTGGCCGCCGCATACACCGCACCCATCGTGATCCCGACCGCAACGACCGCCTGCAGAATCGCCGCGCGCGCCAGATCAAGGCCGAGCACGCTTTCAGCCCATTTCAGGACAATAAATTGCAGCGTCGCCCCCGCGCCCCAGAACAGCGTTGTTACCGCCAGCGATATCTGCCCCAGCTTGTCTCGCCACAGAACCTTGCAACAGTGCACAAACCCGACGATCAGTTTCCACGGATGCGAATGCTGCTTCACGTATCGCGCACCGGTATCGGCGATCAGCAGATTGATCGCAGCGGCTAGCACGTAGATAAGGACGATGACAGCAATCGCAGCTTCAGCCGGCAGATCCACACCGGTCTCGATGATCGGCATGTCGAACAGCAACAGCCATGATGAGACGTTTCTGTCGATCAATATTCCACCGATCAGAAATCCGACGATGATGGACGTCACCGTCAGTCCTTCGATCCAGCCGTTGGCGACGACCAGTTTCTCGGGTGGCAGCAACTCGGTCACGATGCCGTACTTCGCAGGCGAATACGCGGCCGCGCCAAATCCGATCACGGCGTATGCGAGCAGCGGATGTG
>JBDTQZ010000133.1:0-5790 GCA_039931935.1 Burkholderiaceae bacterium
CTGACGAAGGTTGCCGGCGCCTATTGGCGCGGCGACCAGGCCAACGAACAGTTGCAGCGCATTTACGGAACGGCCTGGGGCAGAAAGGAAGACCAGGATGCGTACCTGAAGATGCTCGAGGAAGCCGAGCGGCGCGACCATCGCAAGCTCGGCAAGGAGCTCGACCTGTTTCATTTTCAGGAAGAAGCGCCTGGGCTCGTGTTCTGGCATCCAAAAGGCTGGGCCATTTGGCAGGCGGTCGAGCAGTACATGCGCGGTGTCTATCGCGATAACGGTTACCAGGAAGTCAGGGCGCCTCAGATTCTCGACCTCTCGCTATGGGAGAAGTCGGGCCATTGGGAAAAGTATCGCGAACACATGTTCACGACCGAGTCAGAGAACCGGTACTACGCGTTGAAGCCGATGAACTGCCCGGGTCACGTGCAGATCTACAACGCGAACTTGCACAGCTACCGGGAGTTGCCGCTGCGCTACGGTGAGTTCGGCTTCTGCCATCGGAACGAGTCGTCTGGCGCGCTGCATGGTTTGATGCGCGTGCGTGGATTCGTGCAGGACGACGGCCATATTTTCTGCACCGAAGATCAGATTCTTGACGAGTGCGTCACCTATACGGCGTTGCTGCAAACGGTCTATCGCGACTTTGGCTTTGAGAAATTGATCTACAAGGTGGCCACGCGACCCGACCAGCGCATCGGCTCGGACGAAATCTGGGACAAGTCCGAGCAAGCGCTAATGGATTCGATGCGGCGCTCGGGCGTCGACTTCGAAACCCTGCCCGGCGAGGGCGCTTTCTACGGACCGAAGATCGAGTACCACCTGAAGGATTCGCTGGGTCGACCGTGGCAATGCGGCACCATGCAGGTCGATTTCTCGATGCCAGAGCGGCTCGGCGCCGAGTACGTTGCCGAGGACAACAGCCGCAAGGTGCCGGTGATGCTGCACCGGGCGATTGTGGGTTCGCTCGAGCGCTTTATCGGAATGCTGATCGAAAACTACGCGGGAGCGATGCCGCCGTGGCTCGCGCCGGTGCAGGTGGTCGTGGCTTGTATTTCCGAGCACCAGGCGGCATATGCGGAAGAAGTTGCGCAAACGCTGCAAAAACAAGGATTTAGGGCGGAATCCGATTTGCGCAATGAGAAGATCAACTATAAGATCCGCGCCCTTAGCCTGCAGAAAATCCCCTACATTCTCGTTGTCGGCGACAAAGAGAAGCAAGCGAACACGGTATCCGTGCGAGCGCGTGGTGGCGCGGACCTGGGCGTGATGCCTTTGTCCGACTTTGCGCAGCGTCTGAAACTAGACGTTGAGCAACGCCACAACGTCGCAAGCGCGGTTTAGTTTTTTAGATTTTTTGGAGAGGTAAATATCGCTCAAGAACGTTCGCACCGGATCAATGGTGAAATCAGTGCCCCGGAAATACGTCTGACTGGAATCGAAGGTGAAGCGCTGGGCGTAGTGAAGCTACCCGATGCGCTTCGCATGGCCGAGGAAGCTCAGGTCGATCTGGTGGAAATTGCTCCCACGGCTGTGCCGCCCGTCTGCCGCTTGATGGACTACGGCAAGTTCAAGTACCAGGAGCAGAAGAAGTCGCACGAAGCGAAGCTCAAGCAAAAGCAGATTCAGATCAAGGAAGTCAAGTTCCGCCCACAAACGGACGAGAACGATTACCTGACGAAGATGCGGAACCTGACTCGTTTTCTGGAGGAGGGCGACAAAGCCAAGATCACGCTGCGCTTTCGCGGTCGTGAAATGGCGCACCAGGAGTTTGGCGTCAAGCTGCTGGAGCGGGTGCGCGATGAGCTGGCGAACATGGCAGTTGTGGAATCGATGCCGAGATTGGAAGGGCGCCAGATGGTGATGGTGATGGCGCCGAAGAAGAAAAAATAAGTTGTTCAGACAAGCCGGCGGCAAGCCGCCGGCTACTTATAAGTGAAAACAGGCTCGCAAGTCTCCTCACCGGGCGCCTGCAATCATCTAAAACGAAAGGACGGCTATGCCGAAGATGAAGACAAAAAAGAGCGCTGCCAAGCGCTTCGAGGTTCGTGCAAGCGGATCGATCAAGCGCGGTCAGGCGGCCAAGCGCCATCTGCTGACGAAGCGCACAACCAAGAACAAACGCCATTTGCGCGGTGCGGTCAACATGCATGAGGCCGACGTGAAATCCGTGCGCCGCATGCTGCCGTACGCGTAAGGGGAGCAATCATGCCAAGAGTGAAAAGAGGTACGACCGCGCGCGCGCGTCACAAGAAAGTTCTAGCGCAGGCGGTCGGCTTTACGCGCCGCCGCAAGAACGTTTTCCGCGTTGCCAAGGAAGCGGTGATGAAAGCGGGGCAATACGCCTATCGCGATCGCCGCAACAAGAAGCGAACTTTTCGCGCGTTATGGATAGCGCGCATCAACGCCGCGGTGCGTGAGCATGGGCTGAGCTACAGCGTGTTCATGAATGGCTTGACCAAAGCGGAAATTGGACTCGATCGCAAGATACTGGCCGACATGGCGGTGCTCGACAAGCCGGGCTTTGCGGCGGTCGTCGAGAAAGTAAAGGCCACGATCGCTTGACCGGCAACTAAGAGACAGAATCAGCAAAACGGGGCCTAATGCGAGGCCCCGTTTTTGTTTGCATCGATGAACATTGAACTGAATCAGCTGGTAAACGAAGCGCGCGCCGCGTTCTCCGCTGCGCTGCAGCCGGCTGCGCTCGAAAACGAGAAAGCGCGTTATCTCGGCAAGAACGGGGCGATTACCGAGCGTCTGAAATCGCTCGCGAAGCTGACGTCCGATGAGAAGCGCACAGCGGGCGCCGAGATCAACGCCGCCAAGGAAGCCATTGAGGCGTTGCTCGCCGAACGGCGGCAGGCGCTCGCCGAATTGCGGCTCAACGAGCAACTCGCCGCAGAATCGATCGATGTCTCGTTACCGGGGCGCGCACGCAGTGTGGGGGCGATCCATCCAGTCGCTCGTACGTGGATGCGCATCGAAGAGATATTCCGCTCGATTGGCTTCGACTTCGCCGAAGGCCCTGAAATCGAAACCGATTGGTACAACTTCACCGCGCTGAACAGCCCGGAGAATCATCCGGCGCGCTCGATGCAGGATACTTTCTACGTCGATGTGCGCGACGCCGAAGGACGCCCGATGGTCCTGCGCACTCACACCAGTCCGATGCAGGTGCGCCACGCGCGCATGCATCAGCCGCCGATCAAGGTGATCGCCATCGGCCGCTGCTACCGGCTTGACAACGATGCAACGCATTCCCCGATGTTTCATCAAGTCGAAGGCTTATGGCTTGACGAAAACATCAGCTTTGCCGACCTCAAGGCGGTATATACGGATTTCCTGCGCTGCTTCTTCGAGACGAGTGAGCTCGAAGTGCGCTTCCGGCCCTCGTATTTTCCATTCACCGAGCCGTCTGCCGAGATCGACATGATGTTCACCAGCGGTCCGCGAAAAGGCCGCTGGTTGGAGATTTCCGGCGCGGGCCAGGTGCATCCGAGTGTCGTGCGCAATTTTGGCTTCGATCCGGACCAGACGATCGGCTTCGCCTTCGGTTCGGGCCTGGAGCGGTTGGCGATGCTCCGCTATGGCGTCGACGATCTGCGCGTGTTCTTCGACGGCGATCTGCGCTTCCTGAAGCAGTTCGCTTAGCAACCCATGCAAAACTACTGCGCGCCCCGATCTTGCGCCTGCGGTGCTCAACGTACGTCCGTACGCCTCCGCTCCTCGGCGCAAGCTCGAGGCTGCTGGCTACGTTTTGCATCGGGCCGCTAGCCATGCAATTTTCAGAAAAGTGGCTGCGTAGCTACGCGAATCCTCCGCTTTCAAGCGACGAGCTTGCTGCCCGCTTGACAATGGCGGGCCTCGAAGTCGAAAGCGTCGACCCGGTGGCACCCTCGTTTTCCGGTGTAGTCGTCGGCGAAGTCACGCGCGTCGTTGCGCATCCCAACGCCGACAAGCTCACGGTGTGCGAGGTCGAAGTCGGGGCGGGCGAAATTCTTTCGATCGTGTGCGGTGCTCCCAACGTGACTCGGGGAATCAAGGCGCCGTGTGCGCGGGTGGGCGCGATGCTGCCGGGTGGGGCAGAGATCGGTGCAACGACCTTGCGCGGCGTGCAGTCGCAGGGCATGTTGTGCTCGGCACGTGAGCTCGGTCTCGCCGAAGATCATTCAGGATTGTTGATCCTGGATGCCGATGCACCTCTGGGCGGCGACCTGCGAGACTATCTTGCACTCGACGATCGCAAGCTGACGATCAAGCTAACACCTGATCGGCCGGATTGTCTGAGCGTTGTGGGTATCGCGCGTGAGGTCGCTGCATTCTCGGGCGCGCCGCTGACACTTCCAACGATCGATCCTGTCACGTCGACGATTGCGGATCGGTTGCCGGTGAAAGTCGAAGCCTCCGATCTGTGCGGGCGCTTTTCGGACCGCGTCATTCGTGGCGTGAACGCGCAGGCGCAGACACCGGCGTGGATCAGGCAACGGCTCGAGCGTAGCGGGCAGCGGCCCATTTCGGCGTTAGTCGATATCTCGAACTACGTGTTGCTCGAGTTCGGTCGGCCAACGCATGTGTTTGATCTCGACAAGGTTGAGGGCGGATTAACCGTGCGGTGGGGCCGCGCTGGCGAGCGCGTCGAACTGTTGAACGGGCAAACGGTCGAGGTCGATTCCGGCATTGGCGTGATCGCCGACGCCGCCGGCGTCGAGGCATTGGCGGGCATCATGGGCGGCGCGAAGACCGCCGTATCGCTGGATACCCGCAACGTGTATGTAGAGGCCGCTTTTTGGTGGCCCGATGCAGTCCGCGGGCGCTCCCGACGTTACAACTTTTCGACCGACGCTGCGCACCGCTTCGAACGGGGTGTCGACTACGCGACCAATGTCAACCACATCGAATACATCACCCGCTTGATCGTCGATGTTTGCGGTGGCCAGCCGGGACCCGTCGATGATCAAACGCTCGCGCTGCCGGAGCGCAAGCCGATCGTGATGCGCGTGGAACGATGCCGGCGGCTCTTGGGCATGGCAATCGACTCGGAGGCGATCGCGAATGCCTTCCGACGTATCGGGTTTGATTTTCGAGAAGACCGCGGCACGTTCGTCGTCACGCCGCCAACCTTCCGCTTCGATCTCGAGATTGAGGAAGATCTGATCGGCGAGGTAGCGCGTCTCACTGGCTACGAGAATATTCCGGCGCATCCACCCCGCACTGCCGCGACGATGCGTGCCGAGCCGGAGGAGCGGCGCAGCGCTCACGACGTACGCGGCGCGCTGTCCCTGGCCGGATACACGGAGCTGATCAACTACTCGTTCGTGGATTTGCAGTCAGAGCGCGAGTTTGCAGGCAATGCTGACCCGATTGCCGTGCTCAATCCGATCGCGAGCCAGATGTCGGTAATGCGAAGCACATTGCTCGGCGGCCTGGTCAATGCGCTTGCGTACAACGTGAATCGCAAAGCCCCTCGCGTGCGGGTGTTCGAAATTGGGCGCGTGTACCGGCGAGACCCGCTGCAAATGGCCGGCCCCTTGCAGGTAGGCGGAGTAGATCAACCGAATCGTGTGGCAGCGCTGGCCTACGGTCCGAATGACGATGAGCAGTGGGCGGTACCTGTGCGCGACAGCGACTTTTTCGATGCCAAAGGCGATATCGAGTCGCTGCTGTCCTCCGCACGGTTCGTGGCCGGCCAGCATCCGGCCCTGCACCCGGGCCGCAGCGCGTTCGTCGAGGTCGACGGCCGGCGCGTCGGATTCATCGGACAGCTTCACCCGCGTCTGCAGCAGCAATATGAATTGC